>CAYNEP010000040.1:0-7715 GCA_964396255.1 uncultured Gammaproteobacteria bacterium
CTCCGCCAAACAGAATGCTATAGAACATCGTGAATATATTCATGGAGTAGAGAATTGCCCTAAAGGCTTTAATAACTGAGCTCTTGGCTCAAAGAAAGAAAATATTAGTCTCTTGCATGACAAAATAATTTTGCAATTGCGTGTAGTAAAAAGTATCTTGTAATTAGAATGAAAAAACACTCAAAACTTTTCCTATCCATACTCGTCTGTGAACTTGTTGGAATCATTAGCACTCCTTTTACTGTCTCAGCAATTCCCACGTGGTACGCGACGCTTAATAAGCCTTTCTTTTCACCACCCAACTGGATATTTGGACCCGTGTGGATTATTCTCTATGCACTTATGGGTATTTCTGCCTACCTTGTCTGGATTAAAGGCATATCAAATAAGAAAGTTAGGAAAGCCATGATGATATTTGCACTGCAGCTTGCACTAAACTTTATTTGGTCATTATTATTCTTCGGACTTAGAAATCCGCTTTTGGGATTAATCGATATAGTTGCTCTGTGGATTACAATTATCGTAACTATTCGAATGTTTTATCCACTTGCAAAATCATCAGCATATCTTCTTGTTCCCTATATTCTTTGGGTAAGTTTTGCTATGCTGCTTAATTTCTCGATAGCATTTCTAAATTAGGAGATTGGGAAGCATAAATTAAAGACCCATCTATTTATAGATTATTAAGGCACCATTTAGTAGCATCAATATTTATATACATTTAGATAAATAATGCAAGCCACATTTAACAAACAAACTAAGAAGACCTTAAGACTCTTAATAACAGGATTTGCAATGGGGACAGCAGATCTAATACCTGGAGTTTCTGGAGGTACAATTACATTCCCACCGAGAAATTTATGAAGAGTTAATTTTTTCAATTAACCAAATAACTAGAGAAACTCTCAGGCTTTTATTGCAAAGGAGATTTAGCCAAGCAATAAAAAGCATTCCAGCAGCATTTCTACTCACAAGAATTCCTTTAATAATATGTCCAATGGTCAATGACTGAAGAAGAGTCCTCATCACAACTGACATATTTATCGCAACTCCCATTGAGATGTCTACCTCAATGAGGAGGCTCAAATTCATACATTCGTTATGCTCACACTACCGCTCTTCGCGCAAGCCAAGTACACCAAATGAGATTAGTAAGAAATCAATACAGAGCAATATCACATAGAGCAATATCACTCGAGTGAAATTATGGCAATTACAGTGTAGAATTAAGTATGAAACTCTATAATCCATTTAGTTTTCTAACACGAAAACGAATAGAGTCATTTAAATATAAAAATTTAACACTTCTTTGTTTTAGTCTTATAGCAGCGCTAATTTTATATAAAAACGAGTCTTTTCATTCATTTCTTCTGCACTTAGGAGGCTTTGGCTACCTTGGGGCATTTATTGCTGGCGTCTTATTTGTATCAACATTCACTGCTGCAACAGGCATTCTCATGCTTCTTGTCCTTGCCGAACAGCTCTCTTTGTTTGAAATTGGAGTTATTGCTGGTTTTGGAGCTGTCATTGGAGATATCCTTATATTTCGTTATGTAAAGAACGGGTTATCTTCAGAGATAAATTCTCTATATACATTCTTTGATCATGATCATCATCTAAAAAAAATACTTTACTCACGCTACTTTAGCTGGTCATTACCTGTTGTCGGTGCAGCTTTAATTGCCTCACCACTACCTGATGAAATCGGAGTAAGCCTTATGGGATTATCGAAGATGAAAATGTCACACTTTGTAATTCTGTCCTTCTGTTTAAATACTGCAGGCATAATGATCGTACTCGCTTCCTCATACATTATCAAACCATGATAAATTGATGTAGATGCGCGAGCTTATAAACAGTCAATTAAATATAAAGCATTATGCGAGTATGGGACATACATCCAAAGCACTTATGCAGAAAACATTTACTTGCTGAACATCGTGAACTTCATGGACTCTGGAATATCTTGACGATTCATAACGGAGTTGGTGGCTATAGCCATCACCCCGAAACACTACGTTGGGTTGGCAAAACTAAAGCACTCTACATGCGACATGAAGCACTTGTAAGGGAGTTTAATAATCGAGGATATAAGCACCTCTCACCACTTAATAAGGACCTTGCCATGGGCATTGATAGTCAACGAGTATTTATTAATTCAGTAGACGAGCAAAAAATGCTTTTAAAAGATAAGCCCTGTGAGTGTCTACTTTAGTAATAGATATTGAGCCTAAAAACAACCAAATGGCACATTTTCATGACCATCTACGCCAATCTAGTACCTGAAGGTACATCGCGTACGAGCGTAATTATGGCAACCTCACGCTCAAGCAGCCAAAATAATCGTCTCTTTTCAATGACCATAAATTGCATTTCCCACCCGTCTTCCGCCCTCAAGTTGAGCGTCTCTTCAATGCGAAGAAGAGGAAGCTTACCAGTTCCAAATAATACAGTGCTCAAGCCACCCTCTTTAATCATTTCAACTTTGTATTGCTTCATGCTACAAACACTATATCATTGCAAAGATTTAAGATCAACTCCGTCAAGCTGAATAGGTGTATATGAAAGACACTCTCGTGCGACTCCATTTGCAAATGTCCCACTTGCGACCAAATCTCTACTTAATTTATATTTGTATACAAATGCTGCGCTGAATATATCTCCCGACCCAACAGAGTCAACAATCTCATTTTCAGGTAAGGGAACAGTGGGGATTAGCTCTGACAATTGATTAGAGATAATTTGACAACCGCGCTCGCCACGAGTGACAACAAAAGTACACTGCATGTTGTCAATCCATTGTTGAATTTCAAGGTCCATATCATCACCATCTTGCTCTGACACAATCATCAAATCAAAAAAGGGTAAAATGTCAGACGCTTCAGCAAACGAACGTTTTATGACATTGTCATTATCATCAAAATCTCGATAGTACCCCTGGGGTAAAAGTACTTTTAGAGCTAAGGGATTTGCGTGCACAAATAATTCTGATAAATAATCTTTTGAGAAAGTTGGAAAGAGGGGAGAGACAATAATTACATCTGCACTTCTGACGATGTGTTTCAGACTGTCATCAATCAAAACAGGACCGGCACCTTGACGACGTGTTGCTCTTTGAGTTCTTGCCCCTTGCTTGCTGACATTGACATATCTTGGAGTATTTTCAAAGGTCGGGCTCGTGGGGTAAATAGTAATGTTACTTTTATATACCTCAAAGTCCTTACCATAACTTGAAACAATTGTATAGGTAACGTCAGGTAATTTTCCAAAAATCTTCTGCATAAACATAACAACACCACCTGCTGCTGTATATGTTGCATTCTCAGAAGTGTTTTGATCGATAACAACGTGTCCTATGTTAACAATATGCACATACCTATTGTATCAGTAACTTTTCAGTTGACAATAGTACTTACGTGGCGCATAGTATAGTTATGTCCACAGAGACTGACTCAAACTCGCAACAAGAAACTCCCAACCTTCAATCAACGCCTTCAAGCCCCAAAGGAAAAGTAGAATTTAAGAAAATATTGGCGATACTCATGCTTACTATATTTGGGTTATTCCTTGGAGTTTATCTTCCTGGTTTTCCAAGTAGGATTAAATCCTATCTTCAAGAGCAAAAAAACAAAGAACTCAAGGTCGAGCAGGTGCAGCTTGGCTATCAACTCAGTATTTTTTTTAATGATCATGTTGAGATTGAAGAGTTAAGAAAACATTTAAAAATAAGTCCACGAATCGAAGGTCAGTTTCAAGCCGGAGGCAATCAAGACTATGGATTTTCATATAGATTAACTCCAAGCTCTCCGCTTAAATTTGGTACAAAATTCACAATCGAAATACGACGCGGCATGAAAAGCACGAATGGAAAAGTGCTACCTAATAACTTTAAAAAAACAATTACTCATCTCCCAAGTGACCTTAAAGATGGATTTGAATTTAGAAAGGGCGAGTTTAATTCTAGAGTTTTGATGTTTGGAAGCAATACCCCTGTTGAATTCTCAGCACTTACTGGATTTAGCAACCTTAATGTCGATATTATCAAAGCCAATAAAAATGACATATTAAAATTCCTCTCCTACGAGGAGAAAATTCATAATGAAGGAAACTCGCAGTATGCTACTCAAGAATATGTTGGATTTGTCCCAACATACAAACAAAATCAAATTGTCAAAACACAAAACATCAGCAGAAAAGGATTTGAAGTAGAAATGTCGCTTCCAGTTGGAGCATACTTTGCAGTTGCAAAAGATAGCGACAAGACACTTAAAGCAATGCTATTTTTTGTTAATCAAACCGGAATTCTGGTCAGACAAGATGACAAGAAGATAATCGCAAGTGCATATGACATCACATCATCACGACCTGTCACAGAGCCTATAACATTAGAACTCTATAATGCAAAAGACTC
Organism: uncultured Gammaproteobacteria bacterium; assembly: GCA_964396255.1. Taxonomy (GTDB): domain Bacteria; phylum Patescibacteriota; class Microgenomatia; order UBA1406; family HO2-37-13b; genus 2-01-FULL-39-19. Next base: position 4,412 of record CAYNEP010000040.1, read on the forward strand.
ACCAACGCTTATTAAATCGGCACAGCTCAGCACACTCACAACTATTCCACAACCATTTGATGATCGAGTTGACTATATCTTAGGACAAAGAGGGGATGAGATGCTTCTTATTCCTCTTAAAATTCCAGAAACACTCGCAGACATACGCGCTGAATATGACTTAGATAAGAAACAACAATTGTTTTTATACACTGATAGACCAATTTACAAGCCCGGCGATACTGTCAACTTTAGAGGAATGGTCCGAACAGATAATGATGGCCTCTACCAGCTGCCGCAATCACCTACAAACGTCACGGTTCTTCTTGGTGATTTAACAAAGCCTGATTTTAAAGTTGTCGTGCAACCTGATGCAAATGGCATTTTTAAAGGACAGTTGATTGCGCCGGATATTTCAAATAGCTACGGCCAAGATGGATCCCAAAGTCATTATATGTATGCTTCAACCAACACAGATCGTCAAACATTTTACCAATCTGCAACAACAGCTCGATTTGATGTTGCCCAATATAAAAAGCCAAAATTTGAGTTAACCGTGACATCAGACAAAGATGATATTTTACAACATGAAAATCCTGTATTTAAAGCAAAAGGAATGTATTTTGAGGATAAAAAACCAATTTCAAACGATGACTTTACCTACACGTTTTATCACCAAGACTTCTATGAAGTTGAAAAATCTGTCTATAACGAGAACTTTAATATCACCTCGTCAAGCGGCATGTGTGGTGGTGGAGGATTTGGGGACTATCTCGGTCAGCCTCTGGGAAAACAAGACCAGTCAATGACTTTTGATGCAAATGGCGAGGCCATCATCGATTATACCGCCGTGAAGAAAAAGTTCGATTCAAGCCAGCAGGTGACACTAGTTGTGAAGAAAACAGATAGCAATGGCAATAAGGTATCAGCTGCAAAAACAATAATTGTTCATGGAGCATCTGCCTCTATTTTCTTTGGAAACTCAACTGATTTCTTCTATGCTGGTGACATGGTTCAGACACCACTCTTGCTTGAGTCCCAAGCAGGGGAGAAACTAAGCAATCAATCTATTACATATTCATTTGTTGATAGAGATTATGGTAACGATTCAAAAGTAACAGATAAATCAATTACAAAGGGCACAGTAACAACTGACAGTCAAGGTCAGGCTGTAATTTCATTCCCAGCACCTCAAAACAGAATTAATAAAAATAACTATCTTGTTGTCTCATACAAGGACCAATATGGTAATGTCACATCATCAACTCGCTACATCTCAATAACATCCAAAGAGGCAAAGAGCTTTAATTACAGGGGTGTTGAAGAAACCACAAGACTCAAGATAGTCAGTCCACAAAAGTCATTTATTGTTGGTAACGCAATCAACCTAAAAGTAACCTCTCCAAGTAATCTAACAGTACTGCTGTCATACGAAAGAGGAAGAATTTATGAATCCAAGAATATCGAACTTACCAAAGGAGAGAATACGGTTAGTATTCCAGTTGACCAGAGGTTGAGCCCATCCATCGCACTTGTGTTTAGTTTCTTCGAGAGAGGGAATTATTATACCGAAGGACTCACCTTGAATGTTCCTGCCATGCATAAGCTATTATCAGTTGAGGTCAAACCGAGTAAAGAAACATATGCAAAAGACGATACAACGGCAACACTGACCATAACGACAAAAGACAACAAGGGAAGCCCTGTTTCTGCAAATGTTTCACTCGCCATTATTGATAAAGCAATCTACGCCCTTAGAAAGGATGCCATGACACCTATTCACTCTGGTTTTTATTACTTTAGAGAACGATCAACAAATGCCTCATCATCGCTCACCTCGATTATGCAATACGGAGGCGGGGGAGGCGGGGGAGGCGGGGGAGGAGAGAGCCTCTCGCAACTTGTTGATACGCTTTACTGGAACCCTGATCTAAAAACAGATGCAAATGGGAGTGTTGAAATCCAAGTGCCACTTTCTAATTTCTCGACAATCTGGAAAGCAGTTGCGATTGCCTCAACAGATGCAACTGACGTAGGGCAACATGATGCTGATTTTGCCACCTCCTCACAGTAGAACCATTATTGTTTTTTGCCCTCTTGCATTGTATCTTTAAAGAATGTCTCCCCAAAAAGGACTATCTCAAGAACAAGCAGATCAACTTCTTAAAGTCCATGGCGCAAACGAAATTATTGCCAAGCCCAAACAAACTGTTGTGCAAATCTTTTTCTCGCAATTTAAGAGTGTGTTAATTTTAATTCTTATTATTGCATCGCTCTTGTCACTGACGATGGGTGACTATGTGGATAGCTTTTTTATTCTGCTCATTGTCCTTTTAAATGGCATCCTAGGATTTGTTCAAGAATACAAAGCTCAAAATGCAATTGCAGCACTTAAAAACATGACGCGATCAGATGCTCGCGTAATACGAGATGGCATTGAGCAAAAGATTGAGAGTCGATATCTTGTCCCAGGCGACATAATTATCCTCTCGCAGGGAGATAAAATTCCCGCTGACTGCATCCTCACTGAAAGTGATGAGCTTAAAGTCAACGAGGCATCTCTTACTGGTGAATCGATCCCAGTTGACAAAACTCACACAGACAAGATGCTTAAGACTATTTTTATGGGTACGATTGTTGAGGCGGGGAGGGGAGTGGCAACGGTTACTTCGACCGGGTCAAATACTCGCTTTGGGAAAATCGCTCAAACACTCTCGACCATCGAGGAGGACAAAACACTCCTTGAGATAAAGATAGACACACTTGGAAAGCAGTTAGGAGCACTTGCGCTTGTAGGATCAATTGTCGTGTTTTTCATAGGATTCCTTTACAAACACCCTGTCGTTCAAATGATATTTACAAGCATAAGTTTGGCTGTCGCGGCAGTCCCTGAAGGATTGCCTACCGTTATTACAGTCACACTTGCAATTGGCATGCAAAGAATGGCACGAAAGAAAGCAATTTTAAGAAAACTCTCATCTATCGAAGCCCTTGGAGCCGTTACTGTTATTGCAACTGATAAAACAGGGACCTTAACAAAGAATCAAATGCATGTCACAAGCATTTATACTGATGGAGCTATATTTTCAAACTCAGATCATGATTTGACAAAAAATAGCTCATTCAAAAGACTCGCACACGTTGGTGTGTTGTGTAGCAATGCAGTACTTTCGCATTCAAATAAAAAAGGTATGCCTGAGGTGCTTGGCGACACAACTGAAGGAGCACTTCTGCTTCTTGCTAATGAACATGGCATTGACATATCAAAGTTACGAGAGAGGCATGTCATTGAAAAGCAGTTTTCCTTTGATCAGACACTCAAGGT
>CAYNEP010000041.1:0-3714 GCA_964396255.1 uncultured Gammaproteobacteria bacterium
GACGTTGGCGATTATAAGTGCGTTGTTTGCGCCACATTGAGACATAGCTTCACGCATTGCATTTTCATCTGTACATCCAAATTGTCTTCCACCATCAAACGGGACACCATCATGACATCCATAGTCGCCGTCAAATTTGTGGTAGGCGATAAACGTGAGGTAGTTGAGGCTTATACCCAAATTTGTCTCGTTTACATTCGAAATAGCTTGCGTAGTGTATGTTTTAAACTCATCGGCTGATGAGAAATTGTATGGGATAAGCAAAACTCGGGTTAGACCCGTTCCTGAGATTAATTGACAATGAGGATTTGTGTTTAAGAGCGATGCGGTTGTTTGTACCGTTTGGCTGTTTTGGGCAAAGCCATAAAAATTATCGATAATATGTCTCATTCGAGCCCCAAGTACTATGACTGAGGCAAATATCACATATGCACAGATAATAATAGTTTTTGCAGTAATTGCCTCAGACAGGCTTTTCTTCTTTTTAGTATGTATTATTTTTTTTGATTTCACGGTACTGAATTCTCTTTACGTTAGCAACTAATTGATTCTCATCCCATCAGACTAATCAACTTTCTTTGATAAGTTGAGTATGATAACAGATCCATCGAGGGCATTGACCTTAGCATCCATATTAATATCACCCGTAGCGGCTGAGAAGTTTTCAGTTTTTCCATAATTTTTAATATAGAGCGCGTAGTCGATAGCGTTGATTGACTTATTTCGATCGACATCAGAATTCTGGAGTAATTGTTTTGCATCTAATGTCGATTTTGTTTTCTTACAGTCAGATGGGCAACTTATTGAATTTTCAAGGCTTATATCACATGTATTGTTTCCACATAGTCTTTGTGAAGAAGTTTTGACAGCAGGTGATAATTTGTATTGAGATAGGTTAATGACAAGTTTTTCAGAATTGTTTTTATCAACAAGAGAAATCGTTGTGGCATTTTGGAAATAGGGGAGTGATAGATATATTATTGGTCGCTTGGTAGATGCAATTGCCTGATCAACGTCGGTTCGAATGGCTGATTGTTCAGTGTATGTTGTGTAGAGTACGTCTCCAGAACCATTCAGTATGTTTATCTTGTAATAATCTCCCTCAGGTTGACCTTCTAATTTTTGTGGGTAGATTTGCTTGATTGAAATATTACTAAGTGTTAGCTCATTTTCATTATTTTGATTAATCGTCAGCACGTAGCTATTATGGTAATAATCTTGATCAATTTCAGTTGAGTATAACCTAAAGCTTGTTGTGCCCATTATGCTTTGCTCAAGAGCGGCAAATGACGGAGCATTGAAAGTTCTGTCAGATATAGTTTTCATAATACTGCTTTCAGTTGGTCTGAACCAATTGTCGTATGAGCACTCTGGTGTGCAAGAGATATTTGAACTACCATATTTAGTTACCCATTCTGAACAAGATGATTCTGATGTGCAATTTGGCTCGTAACGCACAGTCGATGCTGTTGATCTGCCATATGAATATTCATCTCTCAGTTGACCAATGGTGTGGCCTAGTTCGTGAGCGGCGGCATAGGGGTCGTTTATTGTGCCTTGAATAATGCGTTGCCGTGCGTAGGCGCTTGAGCGACCATAAAGACGCTTTGAACCAACAATATACACAGTTTGAGCACCACATGTATCTCTGTAAAGTTTAGCTAGATGACTTTTTAAGCATGTAATTCCCTTGCCACCCGAGGCGTCATTGACATCTTCCTCAAAACATCCAAAGTCAAGTGTTTGGTCATCATAATAAGCATAGTTTATTTCACGTCTAAGAGATCCAAGATTGGTATTTTGCACATCGTCAATCGCCAGGTTTACAAAACTTAACAGATCTGATTTCGTATTGTCAGATTCTGATACAAATAAAACACGATATCCTGTTCCGGTGTTGTGATATGAGGTGCAGTTTGCTTGATCTACTGGAGGATTAGGGTCAGGATTTGATATTGATGTGGGGGAGGGCGATGGTGTTGGTGTTTGAGATATCGTTGGCGATGGGGTTGGTGAAATAAGAGGGGGTGGAAAGAGTGTCGGACTAGCACCAGGTTTATTTTTATTTTCAAGTATCCATCCATAACTGTATGATCGACCACATGCCACTGGAAGATCTGAGGCTATTTCACTAGCGTCGGATTTTACTTGACTACAATCATTTGGGAATCCTGCCGAATCAACACCGCGGCACTGTCTGAGAATTTTGTAGTTGTCTGAGTCGTAGTGAAGCGTTACGTGGGCTGTATCTCCATTGGGCAAGATTGCATAATTATTGTTGCCCGATCCACAACATGTTTGGGTTGTAATTATGCATCCGTCTGGTTGCTTGCAGGGTGATGAATAGATGTTAGAGACGTTTCTTTGTGATCCATCATACGAAGGATTGGTAATAAAGTCGCTTCTACCCCCCTTATCATTTACGATATACCAAATATTTGGGTCGAGTGCAATTGGGGCATTATCATTCTCAACCCATATACCCGCAACTGGGTTGAATCGACATGCTGGTGCGCTAGTCTCCTCAACAACCCATCCATATTTAATATCAACGTCACAGGTTATGTGAAAGTTATTAATGGTCAACTTGTCTGCCGATGCTGCTACTCCATAGTCACATCCCTTGGCAGTGGGTGAGTTTGGTGTGCAAAATACGTCTTTTACAGTATATTTGTTAGGATTTAGCCCGATAAGTTTAACTGAAGCTCGGTCATGATCTTTGTAAGGGGCGAAAGAGAAGTTTGGATTAGTATATGTAGCCTCAGCATTTGTTTGGAACTCGAGCGCTGGGATTGTTTGATATTGCTTGTCATTTGAAATACCCCAAGGAGTTATGCCGTTATTAATTGTTGTTACAATCGGTCCATTTTCATCATTGAGACGAACTGTGGCATTAGTATTGTACAGACATGTTGTCTGTGCGCTTCCGGATAATTTCTTAACAGTATTTGTATTTTGGATTCCAACAATGATTCCCAAGAGAATTGTCACAAGCGATCCAATAGCAATCAGTGCCGAGATTTCGCCGCGAGATGATTTGGGAGTTTTCATTTCATTATAAAATTGGACCATTTTGACCTTGGGTTGGATATGGTTGAGACCGAGTTGGTTGTGCATTTTGTGGTCGTGGAGTTGGCGTAGCCGTTGGCAACTGTGATGTCCATTCCTGATCGTCTGGTGCATGTGTGACGGTCTTACCCAAGTTATCAACACACGCAGTGTAGTCAAGAACATTGACAATTGAATCTGTTATGACATCGCACGATAGGGAAGGGGATTTCTTTTTGTATTGTTGTAAGCAAATACTGCAATCAAGAACATTAATCTTGTTATCTCGGTTGATATCAATAGCTACTTCTTTATATCGATTTCTATAATCGTTTTGAGGTCTGCAGTCAGCCTGACAACTGTTTGTGTTCTCCCCAAGCTGAGAGTCGCAGACACCATTTCCACATAAGTTAGTTCTTGGGGTTGGGACAGGTAGGTCAAATTCGTCAAGGTCAATATCAAGTTTTTTTTGAGTGTTGCTATCAAATATCTCAACGCTAGCTAAATTATCAAAATAGGGGAGATAAAGATCGATTTGGTCTCTTAATACTTCAATTGGCGGATTTGGTTCGGAAATAGTAGTTGCTTTTGACTTAAATTGGCCAGAGAAGAGTAAGTTTAGCTCAGAGTCAATCATTTTTACTGTGAAGAAATCTTGTTTTAAAT
>CAYNEP010000041.1:3724-7706 GCA_964396255.1 uncultured Gammaproteobacteria bacterium
CCTGTTCGAGGTCTATGGGGTATGTGTTTTGAATTTGCATATCCTCAAGAGATAACTCTCCGCGCTGATTTTGTCTTAATTTCAGAAATAAACTTTGTTGATAGCTATTTTGACTGCTTGCAGTTTCAAAGGCGGTTTTAAAAGTGGGCTGATGTGTTTTAAGTTTTCTTCCCCAGGCATTGAGCGATGGGGGATTCCAAATGTTTGTTTTGAGTCCTTGTTCTTTTTGCATAACGCTTGTCGCACTTGATTTAAACCAGTTTGAGTATCCGCATATCGCTAAGCATTGACCACTCCAAGGGCAGGCACTTGATGATGAGCAATTTGGACTAACCGTAGTGCCCGGCCCTGCGTTAACTCCAAAATTATACTCATCACCCAAGTGGGCAACGGCATGTCCAAGCTCGTGTGCGCTGAATGAAATAGTACCTATCTTTAATGATGCAATTTCGCTTCCAGACCAGTAAGCACCTAGTCCGGGAGTGTTGACTATTACCAAAGCGTTTTGAGCATTACATTCAGACATAGATTGTCTTATTGCAAGTTCATTTTCACATCCATATTGAGTCCCACCAGGTATGGGTATCCCATCATGACAGTTATAATCTTTGTCAAATTTATCATAGGCAACAAATGTCATCTCTTGATAAAGATCTCCAAGATTAGTTGTGCGCACATTGTCAACAGCTTGTCCTGTAAATGGGGCAAACTGTGCTGTGTTGGAAAAGTTTTGTGGAATTAAGAGAATTCTTGTCGGCCCTGATCCTGCAATTGTCTTGCAAACTCCAGGAGTATCGTCTCCACCGCCATCATCCTCTCGTTCATCTGGAATACAACTTCCGCAACTTGAGAAGCGATCGTCCCATGAACACTTTGTACCATCGCCTGGACCACTGCAAACACCAACTTTGTGACAGGCTTTCTTGCCTGGCTTGCCACCCTCAGTCTCACATGTCTCTGTATAGTCATCCGTGCACGGGTCACCAGCTTCTTTATTAAAGCACGCCTCTCCATCATCTGGATCTTCAGGTTTTTCGGTTGGCTCTGGGTCAGGATCAGGTTCGTTTTGATAGGTGTTTTCTATTGAAGCTGAATCTGATTTACAAGATCCATCTCGACTTGCGGTTGTTACGACAGCAGTGTAGGTCTCTCCAGATTCGAGTTTCTCAGGCCGTTGTGTGTTTCTTATAACGTCTCTTCCAAGCTTGCATTCGGTTTTGGTGTCATCACGATCAACATCAACGGTCTTAGAACAAATAACATCGTTATTCTCATCTCGAATATCGACTTGAATTGTATCCTGATTAAAAACCACTTGAGGACATGATGGATTATTCCATGTCACTCGAGCCTTGTTTGTTGATGGAAAATCAAGTGTAATATTTTCAGGCGTACATTCTGAGCCTGTTAATAAACATTTGTCCTCCTGGTCTTCATCTTGCGGCGCGACAATCCATCCATATTTAATGTTTACGTTACATGTTTGGGTAAAGCCATCGATTCTTAGATCGACCGAATTAGGATCAAGATCGTCTGGGCAGCCAACGGCACCATCTCGCAGTGACTTGCAAAAGTGGCCTACGACTTTCCACTTATTTAGGTCAAGCCCTATGAGATTAACTGAGGCCAGCTTGTCTTTATTAGTATCTGTAAATGTTTGATTATTGTGATGGTAGACATACATTGAGAGATTTTCAAAGTATTCGTTAACATGGTTGTTATTATCATCAAACCTTCCAAATGGTCCTCCTGGCACAATTGGGTCTTGGTTGATTTGATTATCATTCGAAACTCCCCAGTTGGGGTCGGGATTTTCAGTAATTGGCAAAAGTGACATATCTTCCCTGACGACTTGTGCTTCTGCGTGATAGAGACATGTTGGTTCTGTAGCTTGAGAGTTGAGCGTGATGGGTTGTCCATTTTGGGTTCCAATCTGTGTAAATGTTGAGAGGACAATGAAAGTGAGTCCGATTAATAGTGCTGGAATGCCAATAGAACCCCGACGTTGTATCATACCTTGATTCTAAGGTATTTTGAAAGGTTATGTCAAACTCGTCTTGAGTATTAAGTAGATGTTAGAGTTGAGGACCCTCTGATGTGCCAAGGCTTTTAAGAACAAAAGAAACATCGAGTGGATTAACAACTTTGTCTCCGTTTGTATCAACAAATTCTTCAGTGTTTTTTAAGCCATACGATCGAAGTACTAATATATAGTCGAGTGTATTAACGACACTGTCCCGATTTACGTCTGCTGAGAATATTCGTCTCGCACCAGTTGCGCCCTGAGGCACCAGCATATCATACATTTCGCCAAGCACAGGTACAAAGTTTTGATTATTAGCACAAATTGGTGACTGGTTTGGTCCGCAGTAGCTTTTAATGAAATCTACAAATTGATCATTAGTCAAATTCTCCCTAAGTGAGCTGTCAAAAATGCATGAGAGCCCTTCGGTAACAGAGGTACATTTTGTTGGATTGCACCCAAAATGACTACTTGAAATGGTGCCATTACCACCACAGGCCACTCGAGTTGTTGATGATGCTCCTGTTTCTTCCATCCAAATTGCTAAAATCAATGCAGGATTCCATCCTTTTGCAATGCTGGTTTCAACAATCTGATCATAATATCTAATAACTGCTTTGGGGAAATGACCAACGATCACTTCTTTTGCGTTGCTAACTGGTCTTATGCTTGTGTTCCTGATTTCAATTGAATAGGGAAGTTCGTTAGATGGAGGAGGCGGTGGCGCTGGAGTTGGGGTGGGCTCATGTCCTGGGCACTGCACTTCTTGTGGATCAGTACACCCAGGCACAAATCCACAATTTGTGTTAAGATCGCAGTTATCTGAGCCGTCTAAACAATTACCACTAAAGCATTTTAATGTTCCTGCTCGGTCTTCGCTATATGTACATTGTGCACCACATCGTCCTGGGACAGTGGTTGGAGTTGGGGTGGGTGCATCTTCGGTTGGTTCAGGCTCGTCTGTAGGTTCTGGTTCTTCAGTTGGTTCTGGATCACGCTCATCTTTTACTTCAACTGCAACGGGGTTTTGTAAGCATGAGCCATCGTCTTTGGTAATGTAAACATTTGCAACATATGTGTTGTTTGGATTATATCGAGTAATGTCTTTCCAGTATTGAGTTGTGTAACGGTCGCGATCAATCCCTAAGTCGCAGTCGATTGTTGCATCTTCATCGTCATAATCATTATCAAGTGGAGTAAGTGTTGATGCACAGACGATTTTATTGTCTGATGTATCAACGATATCCATCCAGATAACATGTCGAGAATCTTTTGCAACTTCACACGTTGGGTTTGTCCATGTGACCCTGACCCGTGTATCATCTCGAACTTCTGCCCTTAACTGAGTGATGGAGCAGCTACTAAAATCAACATCACACTTATTAGGCTCGTCACTAAAAGGACTATAGCGTTCAACTACCCAACCGAAACGGTATTCCCTTCCGCAGGCTATTGGGACATCGTTAATGATATTATCTTGGGGGTTATTCGTTGCTTTGCATTTTTCATAAGGATTACACTTTTCGATGATTCTGTAAGCTGTTTTGTCATAGACTAGGGCAACGTGCGCTTTGTCTCCTGAGGGTTTGATTGTGTAGAACCCATCTGGATTATCTCGAAAACCCCACTGGTCATCATTAATAAAGCAGGTTCCCTCTGTGCATGGGTCAAATTCCCCTATATCATCAAATGCAGACCAACTTGAAGGCTCAGAACCATATGTTTCTCTTACCTTGTCATACATAACTCCCCAATTGAGTGGGCTTGGGCTTCGAAGAGGGTAGAGTTTGCCATTTGCACGCTTTTCAACTACAAATGCAACGGGTCTTAGCCGACATGAATCAATAACTTGCGCTTCGGAGTTTTTATATTTTGTAATACCCAATGTAGCACTAAATGCAACAAGTACAAGAGCTCCAAGTGTCAGGCGCGATACTAAATTCATACAGATAATTTCAT
>CAYNEP010000042.1:0-7697 GCA_964396255.1 uncultured Gammaproteobacteria bacterium
AGCAAAAAGCACAAGAGCCCCCATTACAGGACTTCCCGATCCAATGGCAAGTGCCATCATCGCCTGTGTTGTGCCACATGTAATAAATACTGTAAAAGCACCCAGAAGTGCAGGGGCAAATACGCTCTTGCTCTTCGCCTGACTCCTGACAAGTTTCGTGATAAAACGAGGAGGCTGGATTGCAAAATACCTAAATATCGGATGAAGTTGCAAAATATTCCCAGCAGTCCCAAGCATAAAGACAGCAACAGCAAATTGCATTGCAACCTGTACAGAGAGTGAAAGCTGGAAAAGCGATCCAAACCACCCAAGAAGAAAGCCAAAAACTGTATAGGCAACTAACTTCGACACAAGAAATGCTAAGATCGCCAAAACATTCCCTGATGGTTTGTTTTTTTGTTTAAGTTTTTCCTCTTCTTGCCCAGCAATAGTTGCAGCTAATAATCCTCCTTGCACAGCAAGACAAGATAATCCACCTGTTACGAGACCTGTTAAAAATATGGTCCAAAGATTTATCATAGTTTGTATCTTTTTAATAATAACGAATTTGAAACGACAGATAATGATGATAAGCTCATTGCCGCTGAAGCTAAAATCGGATTAAGCAAATAGCCAAAGGCTGGATACAAAGCTCCCATTGCAACCGGTATCAATATGACATTATATGCAAACGCCCAGAAAAGATTTAGTTTTATTGTTTGCATTGTCCTTTGAGATAAATCAATTGCCTTCACAACTGACTGAACATCTTTACTAATTAGTGTTATATCAGCTGCTTCAATTGCGATATCAGTCCCCGTTCCCATAGCTATTCCAATATCAGAGGCCGCAAGTGCCGGGGCATCATTAATCCCGTCACCGACCATCGCAACGACCTTGCCTTCCTTCTGTAATTTTCTAATTTCATGCTCTTTTTGATCAGGCAAAACTTCCGCCAATACCTGAGTTATTCCAACTTGTTGCGCTATAGACTGTGCAGTTCGTTTGTTATCGCCAGTGATCATAAAAGTCTCGATACCTTTTTGATGAAGCGTACTTATTGCTTTTTTAGCAGTTGGCTTGACAACATCGGCAACTGCAATGAGCCCAACGACATGACCGTCTTGCGCAAGGATCATGACCGTCTTCCCTTCATTCTCAAGGTCTTCAATCTGACTTAATATTTGGTCATATTCAATATGCTCTTTTTTCATAAGTCGCCTATTGCCAAGAATAACTTTATGATTGGCAATAATTCCCTCAACACCATACCCTATAAGCGCTTTAAAATTCCCAACGACCAGAGCTGAAACATTTCTTTTGTCGGCTTCTTTCAAGATAGCCTCGGCAAGCGCATGTTCAGAACCCTTCTCCAAAGATGCTGCAAGCTCTAAGACTGATTTTTCATTTAACGTATCAAAGGGAATAACATCAGTTACCTCAGGATTGCCCTGTGTCAGTGTTCCTGTTTTATCAAAAACGATAACTTGTATTTTGTTAGCAGTCTCTAAACTTTGGGCATCTTTAATCAAAATGCCATTCTCTGCCCCTTTTCCAGTGCCCACCATAATAGCGGTTGGCGTAGCTAGTCCCATCGCACATGGACAGGCAATAATGAGAACAGATATCATGCTATAGAGTCCATAGACCAATCCATTACTACCGCCAAAGATAATCCACCCCAAAAGTGTCGAGACAGCAATAATCAACACGGCTGGGACAAAGTATGACGAGATGATGTCTGCCATTTTCTGTATTGGTGCTTTTGATCCCTGAGCATCTTCAACAAGTTGTATTATGTGCGCTAGCATAGTCTCAGACCCCACTTTTGAGGCTTTCATAATAAATGTTCCTGATTTATTGATAGTTGCGCCAATGACTGTCGAACCAATCATCTTATCAACAGGAATACTCTCCCCTGTTACCATTGCCTCATCGACGACCGATTCTCCTTCAGTTATTACTCCATCAACAGGAATCTTCTCACCTGGACGCACGCGAATAAGGTCTCCTACAACAACTTCTTCAATTTGTATATCGATCTCCTTGCCATCTCTTACAACTCGCGCAGTTTTTGCTTGCAAACCAATAAGTTTTTGAATTGCTGATGATGTGTGAGATTTTGCACGCGCCTCAAGAAACTTACCAACCGTTATAAGTCCAATCACAACAACTGTAATCTCATAATATGTATGTTCTGTATCGATAAATTCTTTTAGTTGAAGCTCAAATGCGCTGAGAACAAAACTATAAAGGTATGCAACAAGCGTTCCTATCCCAACAAGCGCATCCATGTCTGCCCTTTTATGCTTGATAAATCTTAAAATTCCAGACAGGTATGGCCTACCTACAACAAACATCATATACGTTGCTAACAGAGGCATAAGATGATGGAAAAATTCTTTGATACTGTGAGGTAGAGTAAGCATCATATCAATTCCCATAATTAAGATACTTATAGCAACGAAAATAACTGAGACTCGCACATGCTCGTTAAGCACGCGCTCCTCAGCCACTCCATGATCATGATCAACTAAATCTTTTTTTTGAGGCAAAAGCTCATATCCTGTCTTTTCAACTGCCTTAAATAAACCATGCTCGTTGATAGAGTCCTCAACATGAATAGTTGCCTTATTTGTTGCGAGATTAACGGTCGCACTGCTTACCCCAGCGACTCCTCTTAGTGCTTTTTCAACCACATACACACAAGACGCGCAATGCATCCCTTTTACTTCATATGTCTTTTTTGTCATTTTATTGTTTCTTCTTGAATACATTCATAATCTCAGCAATAGCCTCGTCACTCTTCCCGTCACGGATGGAATCCGTTACGCAACTTTTTAGGTGATTTTCAAGAATGATAGCGTCAATCTCTTTTAGTGCCTTTTGAATTGCATGTGATTGATGAAGGATGTCAACGCAATACACATCGCTCTCAACCATTTCAAGAACTTTTTTCATATGTCCTTGTGTAATTTTAAGTCTGTGCAGAATCCGCTCTTTTGTATTTTTTGGTTTGTATGTCATATATCCCCCCTATGGGGATATAGTACCATGCATCATAAATATATGTCAATACGTAATAAGGGTAACTTGAGGATGTTTGATATAATGTACCCATATATGCTTGGCAAAAGCAATGAATATCTTCTTCAATTCACTGTACCTGAGGGACTTCTATTTGCAGACCTTCTTGTTATGCACTCATACGGAAAGTTTGGTGTTGTTGAGATATACAATGACGGCATACTACGAGAATACAATCATAAAGACGCACGTATTAAAACGTATTCACTCGGTTTAGAGCTGTATAGTTCTCAAGAAAAGACTGATTCTTTTTTCTCATCTTTGCAAAGTAGGTTTGATCATATTTTCGAAGATTACGAAAAAATTCTTCTTATGGGGGCGTCAACAGAAATGCTTCATAAATTTATTAATCTTTCTAAGGAGATTATCTATGGATACACCCTTTTGTCTCCTCTTTTTACAGATAGGCTTTTTAAGGATTCCAAACATAATGCGATTCTTTCAAAAAACCTGAGGGAGATTAATAAGCGAAAAGATCTATTTCGCACTAAGATTTCTGCACTCTATTTTGAAAAGAATAATTTTCTTCTGAAATTAAGAATGCTTTTCTCAAAGAAATTCACTATTCCAGCTGAGGACTTAAGATGGTATACGGTTGACGATCTTGAGAAATTGTTTGATAACATTTTTGTATCTAAAAAAGACATTACTGCTCGGAAACTTGCCTTCATTCAAATAGGTTCAGAAAATGGGATAGAGAATATTTATGGCCAAAAAGCTTTGGAAATAATTAGAGAATTTGACTCCTATTCAAAACCCACTGAGAGCATCCTTAAAGGAACTGTTGCGTGTATATCATCAAGACCAATCGTCCAAGGTTTTGTAAGGATCATAAATGCAAATTACAAGAATCCTGAAGATGTTAAAAGAAAGATTCAGCTTATGAAGAAAGGTGAGATACTTGTCGCTCAGACAACATCGCCAAACAGAATGGCCGCTTGCATGAAGGCAGGTGCAGTCATCACAGACGTTGGTGGCGTTTTGTCTCACGCTGCAATAATAAGCCGCGAATTTGACATTCCATGTATTGTCGGAACGGAATTTGCAAGTAAAGTCTTAAAAGATGGCGACCTAGTTGAAGTAAATACTACTAAAGGGACCATAGCGCTTCTTAGAAATTAACATCCTTCTCCAGCTAGGAAGTTATTAAATAGATCGATGCCAATCCAACCACGACTCCAAATGCTTGTTTTAATGACAGAGTTTCTTTGAGCACCAATACCGAAAGCAAAATCGTGATAATTGGATATAGCGCAGTAACCGTTGTCACAACAGACGCTTTATATTTTGATATTGCAATAAAAAAGAAAAAAGTCCCCAATGCCCCAACCACTCCAGTCAATGCAGCAAATAACGCACCTTTTGCATTAAACGTAGGTTTGATGCCAAGTACTAAAAATATTAAAACTGAAGCAATTCCGAAGCCAACAGCCTCCCAAACCCATGCACTTTTTGGATCCAAATACAGAGACGCAAGTTTTGGAAACCAACCCCAAAACCCATACATAAGAAGCGTTAATAATGTGAAGACAATCCAATCACTCATTATCGTAAAGCATATCAATTATATCCTAATGGCTTGACTTTATTGTGCATATAATTTATCGTATTTGTACTATGAAAAATACAACACTCATCCTTCTTGCTCTTGTTTTATTCGTTGTTATGCCAGCATCTGCCAAAAACAACAGGACGTATCCTACACTTCCTGAAGTGCCTGAAATGAGCGGAACTTATCAAGATCCAAAAGATAAAGACGTATTGGTTCGAGTCAATATTCACCGACCAAAAAGAGCTACTCAACAACTGCTTACATGTAGTGATGAGGATAGCACGCTTCCTATTAGCGCAAGCATTTGGAAACTTCCGACAGGTAGATGGACATATAATCTAAACCCATCAAGTGTTCCAGCAGGAGTTGGAGCCGCCAACATTCCAACGATTGCTGATCTGGGATTTGATCAGTGGGAGACAGCTCAATCATCAGTAACATTCTCCAGAGGAGCAAATACAACACTTACTCGATCTCGAAATGATCGATTAAATATAATCGCGTGGGGTAAAACTTCAGCCTCAGCCCTTGCAGTCACATATGGTTACTATAACAGCCAAACTGGCATTATTTTAGATGTGGACACAATTATGAATACAAACAGAACTATCAGATGGTCATGGACTCCCTATACTCCGGGATCTTGCGGAGTTGCAAACACATTTGATGCCCAAGCTGTCTTGACCCATGAACAAGGCCATTGGCTAGGCGCAGATGATGAATACACTGAAGGCTATATTCACCATACTATGTATGGTTACGGCACAACAGGTGATATTTCATCAGATACCCTCACAACAGGTGATAAGTCGGGCATAACGTCTTACTATCAATAGGACATTCACAACAATAACGAACCTAATAAAGTGTAACTGAGTATATTCTATAGGAAAGTAATATCGATAATTCTAGAATAATCTTCCGATCACTCTGATCATAAATATGTGTATAGTATTTACTTATAGGTTACTTTGTGATATACTAAGCTGTTACAAATCGTACAATCCACATACTATGTCAACAGGAGGAACAACCGGACAAGTCTTAGGCGCTTCGGCAACATTTGCTGCCGGTGTGTATATGCTTCCAAATACTGGAACAGATACGCTCAGCACAATATTGCCAATCGTTGCAATCACTGTCGGTGCGGTAGTTTTAGCCACTTTGGTTATCACTCGCATAATAAGAGCAGCTCTATAAATACATATTTATATGACACTATCAAGAAAAACTATAGCGGCAGTTTTCTGCGTCTATTTTGTTATAGCAGCAGTGACTATTCAGCATATAAATAAGTCAAAAGATGCTGCCAAGACTCTTGAGAAGCTCGAAAAAAGGCGTGCTGATAGTGATCCAGTTTCCATTTCAATCCCGAGGATCAAACTTAATAAAGAAGTAAAACTCGGGATATATAACTTTGGTCAAGACACGTGGAATATTACAAGCAACTACCCACATTTTGCTGTGCTCTCAGCAAGGCCAAACGAGACTAGTGGCAATACTATTATATATGCACATAATACAAAAAATTTGTTTGGAGATATTGACCACTTAAAATCTCAAGATCGCGTCATGATTAGAACTAAGAATGGTAAGGTTTTTGTCTATGCGTACGAATCTAAAGAAGACGTAAAACCATCCGATATGTCTGTATTCTCTCGTTATGAAAAACCATACTTAACATTGATTACATGCACTGGACGTAACAATGAACTTCGTAGATTATTTTATTTCAAACTGCTTCAAGCTGTCTAATATGGAACTCATACCTTACCTTATCGTTATCTTTGGAGTCATAAACTTAATTCGAATGGGTCTCTTTCTTATCGGGTCTGATCTCTATGACCTGAAAAATAGCATTAAGAGAAAAAAAGACAAAGTAAAGGCACCACTTCCATTTTTTACAGTTGTTATCCCAGCATATAACGAACAAGGAAGTATTATAAGATCGATAAAATCTGTTCTAGATAATGACTACCCAAAAAATAAATTAAGAATTGTTGTCGTTGACGATGGATCAACGGATAATTCGAAGAAAGTTCTTAAGAGTTTTAAAAAAGATCATAAGGTAGAAAATCTTTTTCTGATTTTCCAAAAGAACCAGGGAAAGGCGATGGCTCTTAACAATGCAATAAAAAAATATGCTCAAGGTGAATTAGTCATGTGCCTTGATGGAGATTCGACAATCAACCCAGATGCACTAAAAAATGCCGCTTGGTATTTTAACGACAAAAAGGTTGTGGCAGTTGCTTCAAATGTTCGAATTATGCCAACTGGAACACTTCTTAACCTTATACAGAGATTTGAATACATAGTGTGTTATCAAATGAAACGTGCTCAATCTCTTTTTAACATTGAGTACATCATTGGTGGAATTGGCTCAACATTTAGACTAAGTTTTATCTCAAAGGTTGGATACTATGATGGCGACACAATAACTGAAGACATTGATTTGACCATGAAGATTCTGCAGCATGGGAACCGCGAAAACAGAGTGATCTATGGATCAGATGTTATTGCTAACACAGAAAGTGTCTTGAGTATTAAAGATCTTATGAAACAAAGATTTCGATGGAAATGGGGAAGATCACAAACTTTTTATAAAAATAGAAATCTATTCTTTAATAGTGACCGCCGATTTTCAAAACCCCTTACATGGCTCTATCTTCCCTATGCGCTTTATTCTGATATTGCATTTTTTCTTGAACCACTCATTATTGGATACATCTTCTATATAGTGATTGCTTTTGGCGACATAATAACACTTTTGTCTGCAGTTGCTGTTGTATCTTTATATACAAGTTTAAATGTTCTTTTGGAGAATACACTTTCAAGAAAAGAGCGGCTTATGCTTTTGCCTTTTGTACCAAGCATGTATATTTTCTTTTACATACTTAGCTATGTTGAATATTACGCACTTATTAAAATGCTTGTAGGACTCCCAAAATTAAAGTCCAGCATTGCTAAAAGAATTTGTAGCTGGACTCACGTCGAACGTAGCTCAACTGCAAATCTTGCATAGAAAGAGGTTTTAAAACCCCATGTACTTCTCAGAAAGAAAACACAATTTGTATTGGCT
>CAYNEP010000043.1:0-7652 GCA_964396255.1 uncultured Gammaproteobacteria bacterium
TAAATCTAATGCCTGTGTCATCTGGATGCAAAAGTTCTTCTTGAACCTCTAGATCTAGCTTTTCGATGTACCAGTCAGCTAGTTTTCTGTAGTCTTCCGACCAAATTAATACAGTTGAGATATTTTTAATCATAATGGAATTCTAATGCTCGATTTATTGCTTGTCAAAGCGGACATTATTTCATGTGCAAGTCATCTATTCATGACTCCATCTTCCCCATCATCTCGGTCATTGTAATATTTGGGACATACACAAGGACATCGACTCCTTTTATTTCAATAAGTTCAAATCCAGTTCTGATAATAAGTCCATAATCCCCACTATTTTTCTCAAAGCATTCTTTTTTCAATGATTCGTAGTTGTCAACCTTAAAATCCAGTCCTCCCCGTTGCATCCTCTTGACATCTGGTTTTCGAAGTCTAACCCAGGTGAGTGGCCCTGCTATAGTTGGCAGTGGTTGGTTTAGACGAAATGTGACGCCAGTCCCTTCAGTATGAGTTGTCGTTGGGGTTCCGTATTCATCAAGGTTTGCATAAAGCGAATTAAACTCTTCATCATTATGTGAGAATATGTTGACGAAATCAACTTTGGGTTGAGTTTCACTCGTGCTTGTCGTGATTGTCTCAAGGCCTTGTTTGACTATGTAATTGATTATATCTATGCAATTTTGATTGGACATATTCCTATTTAGAAGCCTATTTTATCAACTCAAATACACTTTCAACAAGTTCTTCTACTGGCTTATCTGTTTTGACATTAATATGTACCCCTGGAAGTTTTTCGTACACGTCTGTTTTCATGTTAACATTAAGCTCCCTGTCTGCATCGCAATGGCTTAGGTGTCTTTCTCTCTCTTTAAATCTTTTTAATCTTATCTCTAGATCAATCGAGCAAATAACAGTATATATTTTTAAGTCGAATTCTTTCTCCCATCTCCTAAACATTGGATAGTCTTCTTCAAAGTAAAACGGCGATTCAATTATCAAATCAACTCCAAGTGAGAGTTGTTCTTCAGCAAGTTTGTAGAGCAATTGGATAGATTCTTTCCCAAGTACTTTATTTTCATCAAGTGTCGTTGTTTTTCGAATATCATACAGGCCCTCTTTAATTGAATCTTTAAAGAGACAAACGATGTTGAGTTTTTTTGAGAGTGCTTTTGCAAATGTGGTTTTTCCTGCCCCAGGTAATCCACAAATAATATAAAGTTTTCTCATAAAATAATTGGATTTGTATGGTTAGTATATCGTGTTAAATTACCTTGTTATTTCTTGATTTTCATTTAAAGTCAGGAGTTCAAGGTTATGTTTTAAGGCAAATTCCTTTACTCGTTTATGGAGAGACTCTGGCGCATAGTTGGGGTTATCAGCATGAACAATGACAATTCGTTTTGACTCTGGATACAACCCCTCATGAAATTGAATCTCACCAGCGTCGTTCATGTCATAATAAAATGCAGATAAAACCATGGCCCCGGCACTATCCCCCACGAGTTGAACATCTGATTTGAGGTTTGATAGTGAAAATGAATGATCTTGAAGTGCCTTATGTAGGCGTAATTGATCTCCACCTAAAAGGTAGAGCGTGTCATACGTACTCCACTGAGGATCTGATGATGTGTGATTGATAATGTCAACTGTTTCACCAAAGAACGATCTAATTCTTTTATCATAATAGCCATCATCCTTAGCATATGTCACAACCGCGATTTTCTTACCTAATGAGATATATGTTCGAACATTTGCTGCGTGTGAGGCGAGTATGAATTCGTTAACATGTTGTGGGTCGAGCTTGTTATAACCTCCCTTATATGTTACTTGCATGATTTCATTTGCAAACTACTTTTCATATAATTTCCACTCCCCTTCAGATATAACAGTTACGTTTTGATCAATAACCTCAATTGCTGAATTGTCATCTAGAGAATACAGTGGGTGGTTATTTTTCAGTGAGTACGCATTGTTTGCCTCGTGAGTTAAATATTCTGGAGTATGAGGGCTTAGCTCAAAATTTACATAAGAAAGTCCAGTCAAATCTTCAATGCCAATATCGTTCGTATCAGCTGGCTCAACAGTTGCGATTGAGATTGTTGGTGTCATAAGAATAGAGCCAGCGCTTGAGCCAACGTATACTTTGTGAGCAATGTTCTCACTTAACCAGGTGTCAAATCCGTGCTTTCGCACTTCATGAAGTAAGTGAAATGTGTTCCCTCCACTGACATATATAACATTACACTCCCCCAGCCGTTCTCTCCACTGTATGTCGGATGCTGAAAAATCAATCAAATCAATCCAAGAAAATTGATGACTCATGAGGTCTGTGATCTGCTTGATATACCAGTCCTTATTCCCCGGCTCGGCATTTGCGGCAGTTGGAATAAAGCCAATTTTCATGTCAGATCTCGTAAGTCCAGTTAGCTCGTCAAGACTTTTGGCAATTGAGTCATTGGTGATACCTCCTGAGGTCAGTAATAGCTTCATGAAGAAAGTATACCAGAGGTCCAAGTCTACAAAGTAATAGTCAGCTTGATGTATTTAAAGTCATTAAATGTTTGTGATTCCGAGTAAATTTAATAGAACCAAAAGCGTAACAAAGAAGATAATAAAAACTATTATAAGAATTGCTGCCAACCGAGGTAAATGACGGGGAAAAGGATAGAGCTTATTATATGCACTATCATTTGGGATTATCTCCTTTTGATTGTTTGTAAGACTCATTTTTTTGTCAATTACTTTATCCACCCTTGCTCCCAAAGTTTCAAAAATTCTGGGTGAAATTTTTCGTTTCTATCAATCATTTCTTGAATTTTATGCAAGTTTACAAACTCAACACGCTCAACCTCTTCAATCTGAGGAGTGAATGGTCCATTGTGTAGCGTTTGAAAGATATAAAGATGGTCGGTACCATTTTCATCTTCGTAAAGGTAATCTTTTATGAAATGTAAAGCACTCTGTATCCCTATCTCCTCTTTAAGTTCTCTCTTTGCTGCTTGTTTGTGATGTTCTCCATCATCGATTCCTCCCGCTGCTGAGAAATCCCAATGCATTGGATAGCTACTATCACTAGCTGATCGAAGTTGTAGAGCGAGTTCGTGTTTGTCGTTGAAAACGAGAATAACAGCGCTTTTTTTGTTTTTCATAAGAATATTATGATATATCTCTGCAGGGGTGGAGAGAATCGAACTCCCATCAAAGGTTTTGGAGACCTCTATTCTGCCATTAAACTACACCCCCTACTGCATGTAATTTTATCACAGCCCAGCTTGTTTGATCCTCTCAATTGCCTGGTATAATCGTTTATGCCGATCTGGTTTATATATGCTGCCATTGCAGGGCTTGGTTCAAACTTCTCAAATATTGTCATTCGTCATACTCTAAAAGATGGTGATGATGCAACAACATTTGGGTGGTATTTTGACGTTAGTTGTTTTGTTGTATCTCTCGTTATTTTTCTCTTTAACGCCAAGCTTATCCTATCCATACAAGCCGTCGTTACACTCTTGGCCCTTGCTCTTTCTCGGTTCGTATCTATATATTTATATGTCAAAATGCATCAGAATAATCATCTTTCAATTTCAACAATTATCTCCCGACTTCGCATAATCTGGATTCCACTTGTTGCGTTTTTCCTTGTTGGAGAGCGGTTGCTACTTCATGACTATATTTCGATATTTATTGTCTTTTTGGGTGTTGCGATTGTTGTCTCTCCCCGATCGATAGTTTGGGACAAAAGTATTTGGATGAGTATTATCTATACTATGATTTCAGCCTTCAGCACTGTTATGACAAAAGAAGCATTGCAATATACTTCGGTAAGTGGCGTGCTTATGTTTGCAAGTCTTGGGACTGTTGTTCTGTTCCCAGTTGGCATGAAAGATGCACAAAAGCGTCTTATCAGTGGTTATAAAAGTAAGCTATCCAAAAAAGTTCTAGCAGCATTTTTTAATATTATTGCCTGTTACTTCTTTATGTTTGCACTTAATGCAGACGGACCAGTCTCGAGTGCTAATGTTGTGTATCAAAGTATGATGATTATTGGGGTGCTGACGGGTATTATCTACTTTAACGAACGCGATAGAGTGATGATAAAACTATTGGGAAGTATATTAGCGCTACTTGGAATGTGGGTCTTGGTGAGCTAGTTATTGAAGGCGATTTGCGTAGACTAAAAGTCTTTTGCTGTCTGCAAATCCTGTGCAGGTATACAAAACGAGCGTTTCCCCTTTTGCCTTTCGCAATGCATTTAGGTTTGTAGGGTCTGTAACGAGCGATCTGTCAACGACGTATAGGTAATGATTTTTTCCACTTGATAAGACAACAGTGTCACCTTTCTTGAGACTTTTGAGATTACCAAATTGATTGCTCTTGTTGTGCGCATACACAATGATTGGACGCTTTTCATCAGGGTTGCCCGATGATGATAAATGCGATGCTCCATCGTTAAAAATCTCCCACACACCACGATTTATGCGTGTTTGTTTCACGGGAAGGTTAACTTGGATTGACTTGATGATGATAAACTTCGGAGCCTCTTTAGAGGTTTTAACCTGTGTTGCTTTGTAGTCCCCAGCAAATGATAGGTTACGACTAACGTGTATACGATAGCCCAAGCCAGCTAGGGCTAAAAACACTCCGCAGACGACCAGGAAAAGTGATTGGCGTGAGCCAACACTTTTTTTAGGAATTTTTTTTGCCATAAAGCATTGAGCCTGCAGCGCTCATGACTACTCCCGCAAGCATTGCGATATTTGCAAGTGTTTCATGGAACACGCCGGTTGCTGCCATGGTTGTTGCTCCAAGCACTTGGCCACCTCCAGTTGATGGAGAGGATGAACTTGAAGAGCTTGAAGAGCTCGTATTGTTCGAGCTTCCCCCAACAGGCGCATCAGTTGGTGCTGGTGTTGTGGTTGGAGTAGCTGTTACGATTGGCGTTGGTGTTGCAGTTGGGCAAACTGTGATGAATGGAATACATACATCATAGATATTTCCATCATTAACATTTCCACCGGTTGGTGTTGGCGTAACGTTGTTTTCATTAATTGGTGTTGGCGTAGCTGTTGGAATTTCGATTTCTCGAATTGGCGTTGGTGTTGCTGTTGGTGTTTGCGTTGGGGTTACGACGCATGCGCCAAATGCATCTGCTTCATTTCCAACGTGACCTAAATGACCATTAATTTGTCCTTCATTGTCAGTACAAATGGTGTGGGGGTTATTTGCAAGATTATGACAGAAGCATACTTCTGTGGTGGCACTCACTTTTTGTGCATAGAAATTTCCACCTAAAATGGCAAGAGCCAATACTATCACTACAGTTGTGTTTTTTATGTTCTTCATAATATAGAAAGTACTAATAACGTTTCTAATGACCTGTAGTATATATTATTTAGGAGAATCTGTCAACTATGGGATAGAAAAGATGCTTAGAATACCTCAACACGTGTGCCAAGAGGTGCCCAATCATAGAGCCATTGAGCTTGAGCAACGGGTAGATTGACACATCCATGGCTTGCTCGCCTGCCAAATGAATTGTGCCAATATGTGCCATGGATTGCATATGCTTGGTAGAAATACATGATATGTGGTACGTTCTTTAGATGATAGGGCTTATACGGTTTAACGTGCCCCTTCATGTCCTTGAGTGGCACTTTGCGAAGAATTTTAAAACTACCCCTGACAGTTGGGGCAAGTGCCATGCCTGTTGAAATTGGAGTTTCAAAGACAATCTGCCCATTATCCCACGCAAATAACCTCTGTTTCGTCGTGTCAACAGTTATGAGTTTTTGATTAGTGATAATTTCAGCAGACTGGGTTGGCTTTGGAAATGTCAGCCAAACAATAGAGAGAATAAAGCAAAGCAGTATTGATTTTATAAACTTTTTCTTGTAAATCATGGTAATAACTGTGCTCTACACTTCAGTATACTACTCTAATAGTATGTTTGAAAATTGGTTTGCGTTAACTCTCTTCTCACTTATCTTCATGGCTGGTGTGGAACTATTTTATAAGTCATACATTGAGCAAAATCAAAACGTGTCGGCAAATTTACTTGGAGTTGTGACTAACGGCCTAATGATTCCCTTTGCCATGATTATTGTGGTTTCAAATAACTCCTTCACACTCTCGGGAGCCCCTTGGGGCTTGATTATTTTCGAATGTGCGATTTATGTGCTTGCTGCTGCTTTCTATCTTGAAAGTTATAAAACAGTCTCGGCGAGTATCGCAACCATTTTGGGCACAACATCAGCAATTGTTTCAACCATTATTGGAATTGGTTTATTTGGCGAATCGGTAACACTTGAGAAGTTTGTTGGCATTGGGCTTATTATCGCATCAATCATCATTCTTAATTGGGAGCGCTCCAAGATTCATGCTAAGGGCTATTTCCTTGCGCTTATGGGAGGCGTGTTGTTTGGGATTGGATTTATTGTTGATAAACATATTATTGCAGTGGTCTCATATCCAATAGACATGTTTCAACTCATAATTCCTTTTATTGCAATTCCTCTAAAAATCATGATAGAGCCTCGACGAGTTGTTGAAAAGCTTTCAAGCATAAAAGTATCTAGTCTCCCCTATGCAGTTGGCGCAGCGGCAACAATGGTTATTGCGTTTAAATTAACGTATATGGCCTATGCAGTTGGAGGTGAAGCTGGAAAGATTGATGCCATTAATAATTTTGTTGTGTACATCATTATTTTAGGTGAAGTCTTATTCTTGAAGGATAGGTCAAATTTACTAAAAAAATGTGTTTGTGCTGGAATTGGAATCCTTGGAATTTGGTTGTTGAGGTAATGATTTACTTTGTAAGTCTGCTATGTTCTGCCCTGTACCACTCTGAAAAAATTGATGCATACATTTTTTGCCATCTAAGCATAATACCTGCTTGATTTGCTGGGCAGCCAAATGTAATAGACCGTTCTGAATCTTTTTGAAAAAGCTCGAACTGACTCATTATTAAAACTGCAAGCTTAAGACGGCTTCGTACTTCTTCTGAAGTGAGGCTGACTGGATGATCAAATCGCAAAGTGCTTGCATCAATCAACCTACTTACAACACGCAAAACATTCTTCGGTGTCAGATCCTTGCCTGGTATTCTTTGTCGACACTCGTCTCTATAATGCTTATATAGAGCTGTTAGCAGTGCAGTGTTTTGCTCAGCGGCCTGGTCACCCAAGAGTATGCCTATTCTTTGTGAGATAATTCCAAATACCCGCTCACTATCAGCTCGAGCTGAAAACGCCTCGGGGTTACTAAAAACTTGCACTCCAATTGCGCTTACAAAGTCTATAATTGGTTGTCTGAGCTCAATACCCGCTCCGTCTTGACGTTTTGAAAATGGATTAATGCCTTGCGCGACAAGTGAGTCTAAAACTTTTTGTGGGAAAAAATTGAGCTTGGCAAAACTTACCACAATTGGAATATTTCTAGTTAATAGTTCGTCAGCTATGTCTGGTTCGACAAGATTTGGTTGGTCAGGGGTTGGTTCAAGAGCTGCGGCAAATGCCATTGCGACAAATAAAGCTCCCTCACTTCCACCACCCACACTATTTTCGACATATACTGTTAGAGGGTCGCTTTGTCTCTCAGTTTTACTCAGTGGAGCACCAAGGAGTTCTGTGTGAGTTTTATCAAGCGTATGGTCGCTATAACGACCA
>CAYNEP010000044.1:0-7611 GCA_964396255.1 uncultured Gammaproteobacteria bacterium
ATTGTATTTCGTCATAATTGGTATGATAACACAGCGTATTTTCAAATGCAAGAGTGTATAAAACTATACTAATCACACGTTATCTTTGGAGGTGAATCATCAAATCCTTCTAGCACAGATTTACATCTTATAACTCTCTTATGCGTATTATTGTTTAGATCAATAGCATAAATTGATGACTGACCAAAACCTCCGTCTCCACCACCACATTTATAGTAAAAGATATTATTCTTCGTAAAGGCTAACGGTTGCCGACAGCCAAAGTAAGCCACACCATCATTCTCAATGGTAATAACATTTGGAATTTGACCCTCTGCATTTAGAATTCCGAAACTTGATGTGTTTCCACCTCCGCCTCCCCCTTGTGCAATACCGTAATGAACAATTACAGCTCCAGCCTCGGTTTCACATTTTGAGAGGTCTGAGATATTGGTGAATTTCTTTGTAAGCCCAAGTAAAAACTGATCGTCAAGTTCGTAGATTGGATCAGCGTTATTCATTCCATGATTATAAAAATGACCATTGTAATCTGTTGTATAGTTTTTCGAACATCTTAGCCCTACAAGTTCGACATCAGGAATATTCACAAGTTCATTAGGATAAGTAACATCACTAAAGAAACTGCTTGTTTTGTCAAACTGAAGCTTAACAAACTGTCCAGGTACTTCAGTAATAGACTTAACAGGAGTAACAGTAGGCGCAGGTGATGCTTCAGCAGCTTTGGATATCTGAGGTGATGGCATCACAACAACACTCGAAGGTCTTTTTTGTGCGCCATATAAAACTCCAATCAAAACACCAATGGAGATTAATAATGCCACTAGTACCTTCTTCCAAAAGCCAGCACTTATATCAAGCTGGTGTTTAGACGACTCTTTATCTTGGTCGTCTACTAATTTCAAATCTGGATCCATGTATAGTAGTCACTATACTCGCTGTTTGACAATAATTTCAATAGATAGTTTAGTCTTGTTTAATGGCGATTTTTTCGTACCATCTGGAGTAGTTTATCATCAAGAAGAGTCCTTCGTAGTTGTTGCATTGCAGCATGTCGCTCCTCGTCAGTTTTAGCCTCAGATACCATTTTCTGTGCTTTTTCTTTTGCATCTTTCACTGCATTCTCATCAATATCATCTTGCCCGGCAGCTCTTGATACCAGAATCATTGCTTTTTTACCATCGGTCTCGAAGTATCCGCCTCCAATGGCGAAGAAGTGTTCGTCTGAACCTGACTTCACCTCAACAACACCTTCATTAAGAGGGGTAAATAATGGGACATGATGGGAGAGCACAGTCAATTCACCCTCAGCACCAGGCAACGTAATTGAATCAGCCTCTTGTTCAAAGACTTGTCTTTGGGGTGTAACGATGTGAATATGTAAGCTCATTATTGTGATGTAATATTACTTAACATCAGCTATTGTCCCAACCATATAAAATGCAGTTTCAGGCTTATCATCATATTTTCCATCAACAATTGCACGAAAACCGGCAACAGTTTCAGATATGGTGACATACTTACCTGGTCGTGCAGTAAACTGCTCAGCCACAAACATTGGCTGTGTTAGGAACCTCTGGATTTTACGAGCTCGAGAAACTACCTGTCGATCCTCTTCTGACAACTCCTCAACACCTAAAATCGCAATAATGTCCTGTAGATCCTTATATCTTTGCAGTATCTTCAAAACATCTCGCGCAGTGTCATAATGCTCTTTTCCAACAATAGCCGGATCAAGAGCTCGAGAAGATGACCCAAGAGGATCAATTGCTGGGTAAAGCGCTTGCTCAGCCAAAGACCTTTCTAGTGAAATAGACGCGTCAAGATGTGCAAATGTCGCAACTGGCGCAGGATCAGTGTAGTCATCTGCAGGCACATACACAGCTTGCATGGATGTTATTGATCCTTTTTGTGTTGAGGTGATACGCTCCTGAAGCGCTGCCATTTCAGAGGCTAAGGTTGGTTGATAACCGACTGCCGATGGTATTCGTCCCAATAATGCCGAAACCTCAGATCCAGCTTGTGCAAACCGGAACATGTTGTCGATAAACAATAACACGTCTTGTCCTTGCTGATCGCGGAAGTATTCTGCCATCGTAACACCTGTTAATGCAACCCGAAGACGGTTACCAGGCGGCTCGTTCATCTGACCAAAGACCAGAGTTGTTTTTGGCAAAACCCCACTATCCTTCATCTCACGATATAAATCATTTCCTTCACGAGTTCGTTCACCTACTCCTGTAAAAACAGAAACACCTCCGTGCTCTGCGGCAACATTTCGTATAAGTTCTTGGATAATAACTGTCTTTCCAACTCCTGCTCCTCCAAAAACAGCAATCTTTCCTCCCTTTAAAAAAGGAACAAGGAGATCAATAACTTTAATTCCTGTTTCGAAGAATGTGTCAGTTGTTGCCTGATCTGTAAGCTTTGGAGCACTGCCATGAATGCTACTTTTTTGCTTAGATTTAACCTCACCCAATCCATCAATTGGATTGCCCAAAACGTCAAACATTCTCCCTAAGGTTTCCTCGCCAATAGGAACCTCTATATTACGGCCAGTTGATGTTACTTCCATTCCACGAACGAGCCCATAGGTCGTTCCCATTGCAATTGCACGAACACGCCCATCGCCCATTAATGCCTGCACCTCGAGTACAAGCTTTTCATTTTTAGACAGCATAACCTCAAGCGCTTCATACACTCTTGGTGTTTGATCGGCCTCAAATTGTACATCAACAACCACTCCGCGCACCTCAATTATTGATCCTTTATTCATAGTATCTATTTCTGTGCCCCAGTCTGTGCTGAGATAATATCTAATAACTCATAAGTAATACTTTGCTGTCTTAGCTTGTTAGAAAGCAACGTAAGTCCAACAATCAAATCCGATGCGCTATCTGTTGCCTGCTTCATAGCCATCATTCGAGCTGACTGTTCCGCAGCATTGCTATCAAGCAGGGCACTACGTATTTTCTCTTGTAACACGTCTTTTATCAAGGTTGGCAATATAACAACAGGGTCAGGCTCAATTAAATAATCTGAGAGATTCGAAGACATGTCACGCTCCTCAAGTTGAAGCGCGTCAGTCGATAACACCGGGAGTAATTGAGAAATAGTTGGTTCATACTTAAAGCTAGAAACGAAATCATTATAGACAACATTAACAGTGCCATATACCCCTTCAAGATAATTATTTTCAATAAGCTTAAACACCGATGAGATGCTGTCTGTTGTTATGTCATTTGTTGAGAAGTCAGCAATTATGTTTGCACCAACTCTTCTTAAAAACTCTCCGCCCTTTTTTCCAATCAATATAAAATCTGCATTTTTAAAATCAATGGATTTAACTGCAAACTTCAATACATTAACATTAAAACCTCCGCATAGACCTTTATTGGATGTTATCAACACATAAAGTGATTTTGATGAAGTGTTTGTGGTTAATAGTGGTATCTCTGTTGCAAGTGACGCATCAACTCGACTCAATACTTCACGAAGCATAGCATCAAGGGTTTTTCTATATAACTTACCCTCAAGTGCAGCAACTTGTGCTTTTCTCATTTTCACAGCAGCTACCATTTGCATGGCTTTTGTGATTTTCTTTACGTTACTTATTGTTTTTATCTTTCTCCTAACTTGTCTAAAGTTCATATCGTATGTTAGCTTTTGTCAAATAACTTAATAAATGTTTCGACTGCTTTTTTTAGAACTTTTTCTGAATCTTCATCAACTTTCTTGTCATGATTAATCTGATCAAATAACTTTTTATGATGTGAGCTCATGTACGCCATAAACTCATGCTCGAAGTCCGAAATTTTGTTTAATGGTATCTCATCGAGGTAACCATTCGTGCCCGCCCAGAAGACAATAACTTGTGAGCCCAAGTCAAAAGGGGTATGAATAGGCTGTTTCAAAAGCTGCGTCATACGTGCGCCCCGATCCAGAAATTTCTTTGTTTGAGCGTCAAGATCTGATTCAAATTGAGCAAAAGCTGCAAGTTCACGATATTGCGCAAGATCAAACTTTAATTTACCAGCAACAGACTTCATTGCCTTTGTTTGTGCAGCACCACCAATACGAGAAACTGATGCACCAATATTAATTGCAGGTCGAATTCCTGAGTTGAAAAGATCACTATCAACAACGATCTGCCCGTCAGTTATTGAAATAACATTTGTAGGAATATATGCAGACACATCTCCTTCTTGCGTTTCAATAATAGGAAGGGCCGTCAATGATCCACCTCCATATTCGTCATCAAGCCTGCAAGCACGCTCAAGAAGTCTTGAATGAAGATAGAACACATCGCCTGGATAAGCTTCACGACCAGAAGGTCGACGTAATACGAGTGAAATTTGTCGGTATGCCCATGCATGCTTTGATAGATCATCATAAATTACCAAAACATCGCGACCCTGTTGCAAAAAGTACTCACCTATAGTTGTTGCAACGTACGGAGCAACGTATTGCATAGATGCAGCATCTGAAGCGCTTGCGGCAACAACAACGGTGTGTTCCATTGACCCATATGACTTCAATAGCTCAACAGTCGTTGCAACATTTGATCGTCGCTGACCTATTGCACAATAAATACAAATGACGTTTTCTTTTTTTGAGGCTAATATTGTGTCAATTGCGATAGACGTCTTACCGGTTCGCCTATCACCAATGATAAGTTGTCTTTGTCCACGACCAACAGGAATGAGTCCGTCAATTGCTTTAATTCCAGTCATCAAAGGTGTATCAACAGATTTTCGCTTGATAACACCTGGTGCGATCGAATCAACTAACATACGCTCCTTTGATGTAATTCTCTTTCCTCCATCGATCGGCGCACCAATGCCATCAACAACTCGACCAATATACTCCTGACCAACTGGAATACTAAAAATTTCATTCAAAGCAGTTACCTGGCTTCCTTGTTGAATTTTAAGATAATCACCAAAAACAATTGCTCCTACAATTGATTCTGTTAAATCAACAATCATGCCTGTAACACCTTGCCCAAAGTCAAGAAGCTCGCCATATTTAGCACCCTCAAGCCCGTCGATCAAGACAACTTCGTCTCGAACTTCAACAACATACCCTATATTTTGTTTAACAAGTGTTTTTGAATGAGAGGTAATATCTTGTTCAACCTCAGCAATAACAGAATCTAGTGTATCCATTTATTTTGAAAGCAGCGAACTTACAATTGCATCTAGCTGCCCCTTAAGTGATGCGTCGAGTTTTTCAGTTCCATCAATTAAAACAAATCCCCCCAGGAGATTTGAATCAATTGTGTTGCTGATTTCGACAGAACTTTTTCCAAAATAGTTCTTGAACTTTTCAACCTCAGCATCAGTCAAAGGGTAGGGTGTTTGAACTTCAATAGTTCTGCTCAAATTCCCATCCTTAATCCGTTTTAGCAAATACTTTTTGAGGTCACGCCTTACCTCGGTTGTGACTTTCATGCATCAATATGTTTTGGTAACTTATCAAAGGCTTGAGACACTATCTCTTTTTGTCGTTCTTTAGTTATTGTGTCCTTCAAAATAACCTCTATAAGTTTTTTTGAAGTCTTAATAACTTGTGATCGAACATCAGCCATCAACTCTCTCTTGAGCGTTTCGATTTGGCCCTCGGCTTTGACACGAATTTCATGAGCCTCATCTGTCGCCTCCTTCAAGAGTTTCTCGCGTTGTGACTTGGCTGTTTTTTCAGCCTCTTGCAAAATCATTTTGGCCTCAACACGAGCTTCTTTTAAAAGTTCCTCAGCTGTTGCTTTTGCCTCGTCATCTTTTTTTTGTAACCCTGACAAAAGCGTTACGCGTTCCTCCTCATCCACACCAAGTTTTTTAATAAACTTAAAAAACGATGGCGCCACAAACCTGGCAAATAATGCCCAAAATAGAATAAAATTAATTGTTTGAGCTAGCATGAGCTTGCCATCTAGCCCTAATCCTCCACCTTCCATAGTTATAAGTTAAATTTGATCACAATTATGTGAACTTAATAATAAGTGCGACCACAAGTGCGTAAATTGAAATTGCCTCAGCAAATGCAATTGCCAAGATCATTCCGGTTCTCACCTTAGACTCTGCCTCAGGGTTACGACCGATTGCTTCCATAGCACGACCTCCTATTATACCAATACCAATTCCAGGTCCAATAGCACCTAATCCAATAGCAAGTGCCGTAGCTATTAATTTTCCTGCTTCTGCGTCCATAATATATTCACCCCTTCCTTTAATGTTCTTGGTGTGCAGTAGTTGCCAAATTTATAAATACTGCCGTCAGCATCGAAAAGACAAGCGCTTGAATGAAACCGACAAATACTTCAAGCAACAAAAACGGAAATGGAGCCAAAATTGGCACCAAAAACGCAATGACCGCCAATAATACTTCTCCTGCGAAGATATTACCAAATAATCGAAACGCAAATGAGATGACTTTTGAGATTTCAGAGATTGTCTCAAGAATTCCAGTAAAAAATGACACAGGATCTTTGAACGTAATAAATTTTGAAGCATAACCTTTAAAACCAAGGTATTTAAAGCCGTTGACCTGAATTAATAAGACCGCCACAAGTGCAAGACCAATTGTGGTATTTAAGTCAGCTGTAGCTGCTTTAAGAAGTGGGACAAAGTGGCCGTGTGATTCAATCATAATACTTCCAACACCAGGCACAAGACCGAGCCAATTCGAAAACAACACAAATATGAATAGTGAGGCTAAAAATGGATAAAAGATATTCGTTTTCTCTTTCAGAATTGGCTGGAATAATGCATGAAGTTGCGATAGGCAATAATGAACAAATAATACAAATGACGACCGCTTGCCATTTGCTTTAGCCAAATAAATGACACTTGTAATAAATGCCAATATCAAAAAAAGAACTGATGTTAAATAGGTGTTGGATATCGGGAACGAAAGAATATGAAAGAGGATATCTGGTGCGATACTAACGTGGAGCATCTGAATTTATTATTCTTTAGTTAATCTTATTAAATTATAGAACGTTGCAACTGTTCCTAATACTACGCCTCCTATTATACCGTATGGATTTGTATGAAAGGATTTATCAACAAACAAACCACAAAAGACGCCCACTAACAACGGCGTCACCAAATAATACCCGACACTGCTATATTTTGCAAGCATATTCATATCGGTTGAGTCATTATTTTGGGACTTTGGGACTGCATCTGATTGTTTAAGACGCAGGTCCTTATCTATAGAGTAATAATGCTTTGTCATTGCTCAAATTATCTTGACCTCTGAGTTAAGTTAACAACTTCATCAATAATAAAACTCAGCCCGCGTTCTTTTTGTGAAACTGTACCTCTTGCCAACACTACCTCTCCTTCTTTCCACATACGAATAGTCCTTGCGTATGTTTTTGGAAAAACAACGCACTCGATCGAGCCAGTTTCGTCGTAAATCGCTACAAAAATCATATCTTGATTGTCTTTTTTTGTTTTAACCATTTTAATGGTCGTTAAGGTCCCTGCTACAATATGCTTCTTCTTATCATCTTCCTCCTCAGTTATCTCTCCAATTTTTTTGGTGATTTTCTTTTCAATAATTGTTTTATATTTACTAAGATTTGTTTTCTTTAATGAAAATCCAATT
>CAYNEP010000045.1:0-7523 GCA_964396255.1 uncultured Gammaproteobacteria bacterium
TTAATACTGTTTCAATTGCCTTGTCAAGTTGTGCGTCCTTGCTTTTTATCGCTGTATTATTCTCATCTGGCTTTTCGTTTTCGAGCGTGATGTCAGGGTTAATACCTTTTCCGTTGATCCAGTCTCCGTTTGGCAACACCCATCTAGCGATGGTCACATGAAGACCAGCGCCACTTCCTAGGTCGAGCGCTTCTTGAATTGATCCTTTACCAAAGCTCTTCACGCCGATAAGCTTAGCTCGTTTGTGATCTCGCAAGGCGCCTGCAACAATCTCTGATGCTGAAGCTGAGCCACCATTAATAAGAACTGTAAGCGGGATATCTTTGAGTTCTCCATCTCGCTCAACTGTGAATGTTTCGCCTTTTCGTTTGTCCTTATACTCTTGTTTTACAACAACGGCTCCTCTGGGTAAGAATTCGCCCGAGATATATATTGCGCTCTGTAAAAATCCACCTGGGTTATCCCGAACATCAAGAACCATTCCAGTAATCTTTTTGGATGCAAAGTCGTTTGCGACGATCCTTACAAACTTATCCCATTCTGAATTTGTATCATCTCCAAATCGATTGAGCTTAACAACTGCAACGCCATTTTTGTTTTCAAGCTCAACAGAAGGAACCTTAATCTCATCGCGGACGATTGTGAAGATCTTTTCTTGACCACTTCGCAAGACAGTAAGTGTTACTTTTGTACCTTTCTTACCTCTGATTTTAGATACAGCCTTTTGTAACGGCCAATCAAGCGTTGAGTCTTTATTAACTTTAATAATAATGTCTCCTGACATGATGCCAGCTGCCTCAGCTGGTGATGATTTTAAAGGAGCAACAACAGTAATCGCTCCATCTTTTAAACCAAGCTGTGCTCCGATACCCTCAAATAATCCTCCCAAATCATCCTTACTCTGTTTGTTCTCTTCAGGAGTTAGAAAAAATGTGTATGGGTCATCAAGTGCCTCGACCATTCCTTTGATTGCGCCATAGTACATTTTATTTGGATCCAGCTTATCTTTAGAGACAAACTTTCGATCTAAATGATCCCATACATTCCAAAATAGTGAAAAATCAAGATTTGCGTTGTTGGAGGTAGTGTTAGGAGCTGACTTGAAGTTCTTTACTTTTCCAGCAAATTTCTTCTCGTCATAGTTACGACCAATATTAAATCCCAATCCAAACAAGACGATGACAGCAGTTATGGCGAGTAAAATATTTGCGGGTTTTTTGAGATCAATCATATGGGTGTATGCCTATGCTGTGACAGGTCAGAAACCAATTCTAAACGACCATTAAGAAACAATCAATCGCAATATCACGGTGGCTACCTCAGGAGTATGTAATTATTTTCTTCTGTTTAGGGAGTAATACAGCCTTTTTCTTTTTTGAGCCTTTCAGTTTCTCAAAATCTTGCTTGTTTTTTATCTTTGCATGAGGCGTTGGTGATGAATGGCTACCTGTCAGATAAATAAATGCGACTGCATCAAGTACTTCAAATTTTGATGCAGCTGCCGGACTAATTTCCTCAATAACAACAATTTTATCTTTGACGCTGCTTAAATCTGACGTTATATAGCTAACATCAACGTATGATATCTCACCACCGGCTGCTTGATCAGAGATAATCTCAACGCTAAATTCCTCACCCGATGGTACTGAAATTACAATTGCTCCCCGCGTTGTGTCAATGTTGGTAACAGTTCCCTCAACTGGGGCCAGGAGAGATTTGGTTTCAGATTTTTCAACTGAGATCGTTATTTCACCAGTTACATGATTGATGGCTGTTAGTTTGCCTGATTCGGGAGAAATAACCTTTTTCATACCAAACACGCCCTTTTTTTGGGCAAGAACATCACCTTTTTTGACTAAGTCTCCTATAACGAGATTAACGAGCTGAAATATATCCTCAGGTTTTGCCTTCAATTCTGTTGTTATGGGCAGAATCAAATCTTCAGTATCACTTATCGTATAGAGCTTTGAGGTGAGGCCAAGCGGAGTTCCAACGGTTACCGAGACTTTTGCATTTTGAGGGAGATCAACTATGACTTCTTGGCTCATATTCTCAGTATAGCACAGGCAATGGCCTGATTTAGGCTGAGATCTGTTTCATTTTCTCCTGTTGATAGGAGGTGTATGGGATAAGCGCGAGATAGCGAGCATGCTTGATCTGTTTTGCTAGTTTTCTTTGATGCTTAGCACATACGTTATTTTTCTCACTCCCAACAATCTTCATTCTGTGCGTTGTGAACTTGACAAGGTTATCAATTTCTTTAAATGTTGGCTCAGCCTTATGTTGACAAAAAAAACAGCGTTTCATAGGTTTCTAAAATGGGATATCGTCATCCTCAGCTTTTGGAGTTGCTGCAACTGGCGCTTGTGGCGCTGCAGGTGTCTCATCAGCTGTAACTTCTAAAGACGATAAATCTTCTTCGATTGTGTAGTCTGTTGGTTCTGATTCGTGATGCTCACCTGATGGTTGGGCCATGTCACTCTCGGTTGCTTTGTTGAATTTATCATCGAATAATATAAAGTCATTCATAATAATCTCAGTAATTTGCTTTTCCTGGCCATCTTTGGCGGTATAACTTCTGTAGACAATCCTACCCTCAAGATACACTTTTCTACCTTTTGCTAATAATTTTCCACAAAGCTCGGCTAATTTTTGCCATGCAACAACTCTGTGAAACTGAACTTCTTCTTTTGTCTCGCCAGTTCCCGTTGTCCATGTTCTATTCGTTGCGACACCAAATGTACAGACAGCCGTACCAGCTGGAGTGTATTTAAGTTCAGGATCGCGGGTGAGGTTCCCCATGATTACGATTCTATTTAATGATTTGTTTGCCATATTAGTTTTCCTTGAGTAGTAAGTATCTCATTAAATCATTATTTAGGTTAAGTAATGACTTGAATTCCTTAATCTTTGAAGTATCAGCCTTAAGTGTCCACTCAAAATAGTGACCATTCATTTGCTTGTTGATAAGGTAGGCAAATGTCTTCTTTCCCCATGTGTCTTTTTTAGACACTTTTGCGCTTACCTTTTCAACGGCTTCCTCAACTTTTGAAAGTTTAGAATCATCCCCGTCTGCCAATATAAATATAAATTGATATGTGTTTGTCATATACAGTACTGTACTGTATCAAAAAAGGTCCAAAAAATCAACGGGAGATACGATAATGGTTATGTGGTTTAATAGTAGTATCTGTAATTTTTTATATTTTGTATGAAGCTATTTAAAAGACTCATCAATTTTGACAAATTTGAATCAATTGGATTGATGTTTTTAGCAATAGCTGTGTATTGTTGGTTATTTTTTCTTAATCAAACACATCTTGAAGGTATACCACATGTGGGGGACGCAGTATCGTATGTATGGCAGGCTAAATTTCTCTCATTAGGAAAAATATTTGTAACACCTATGGAGTTTCCACAGTATTACGACTTCTTCAAGGGTTGGGAGCCGTTGTTTTTCAGAGACGGAAAATATTTCGGACCCTACCCTTTTGGTCATCCATTATTGCTTGTGCCCGGAGTATTACTAGGTAGTCCGGGGCTCATGCCTCCATTAATAGGGACCTCTATGGTATTGTGTCTCTATTTTATTATCAAAAAAATTGTTAGTTGGGAAGTTGCATTATTGGGTATGATTTTGGCCATATCTTCTCCCTTTTTTCAAATGCATTCCGCTTCTTTTATGTCGCACAATTCAGCTGCATTATATTTGTCAGCTTCAATATTTCTACTTATTCTTCTAAGTAGCAAGCATCAGATGGTTGCCATGATTATGTCGGGAGTACTGTTTGGATTGTTGTTAAATACTAGACCACTGGCTTCAATTGCATTCTTTCCAACAATAATTTTATTTTGTATTTACTTTACAAGATCAATAAAGGCAGTGTTGTTATTTCTTGGAGGATTTGGGCTCCCAGTATTGTTTTATTTAATTTCAAATTTCATTTTGACTGGAAACGCAGTTTCTCCACCGTACTCTGTGTATCTTGTGCCAATGAAGACAGCATTTCCATTATTGGTAGCAGGCAAATTAACAGTTGAAGTTGGTAATTTTCAAAGAGCTTCGAAGTTGTTTTTAGAGGTCGTTAATGGTTGGCCAATTGGATTTACATTATTACTACCAATATTAAGTTTTCTCAATAAGCGCTTGCTTATGCCTGTAATGTTTATTTGGTTAGGAATTATAAGTCATATGACTCTGCATTTTTTTTTCTACGATCCAGGTATTACCTATGGTCCTCGTATGTGGTACGAATTGTTTCCACTCTTTATAATTGTTTTAACTATCGGAATTCATAATGTAACTAGGCTCATGTCGCAAAATTACCTAGCCAAATATGTATTATTGACTCTCATATTTCTTTTGGTCGTCAGAAGTTCAATTGGTTGGGTAACCGGCAGCCCAGTACTTTACTCATATTATTTTACACCTAGCTCTATTCAGGGACTTAAGACATTTAATTATATTGATGCTCGCCTTATTAATAAGGCGAAAAAACTGAATTTACACAATGCGGTTGTTTTCGTTAAATCCAACGAGTACTGTGATTATCAGTGGTGGTGTTATGGGTCAGTTATGGCACAAAATAACACAACATATGACACTGATATAGTATGGGCAATTGACCTAGGGGTAAGAAATGTAGAGCTAAAACAATTGTATCCTGATAGGTCATTCTATCAGGCTATATATAATACAGGCGAAATAACGCCTCTTGCGTTATAATACCCTTCATATATGCTCAAAAAACCTACTTCAAAAAAAATTATAGCTGTTTTCCCTGCTTACAATGCGGCTAAGACCATAAAAAAAACACTTGATGATATTCCCAAAAAATTAGTAGCTGAGTTTCTAGTTGTAGATGATGCTAGTACTGATAACACAGTTGCGATTGCCAAGAAATTAGGATTAACTGTAATTCGACACAAGCACAATAAGGGATACGGTGCCAATCAAAAAACATGCTACACAGAAGCTCTAAAACGTGGAGCCGATATTGTTATTATGATTCATCCTGACAATCAATATGATAGCTCACTGACTGGAGAGATGATTGCTCCCATTGTTAATAATAGGTTTGATGTTATGTTTGGAAGTCGTATTAGAACAAGAAGAGAGGCACTTGCTGGTGGAATGCCGCCTGTAAAATATTTCTTGAATAGACTAGTTTCTCTTATTGAGAATATCGCACTTGGAGTTAACTTTACTGAACATTTAAGTGGATATCGTGCGTATTCAAAAAAAGTATTACAATCGCTACCCTATAGGAAATTTTCAGATGACTTTGTTTTTGATCAACAATTTATGATGTCAGCAATAGCCTATGGTTTTAAGATTAGTGAGTATCCAGTTCCTGTGCGGTATTCATCAAAAGCATCATCAATTAAGTGGCAAGCTGGCACAAAATTCTTACTAGAGACATTCTGGAACCTTGGCTTATTTATTCTTCACAGATGGAGAATATACTCCTCGCCAATCTTTAAGTTCAGGTCTACATAACAGCTATACCATGAGTAAATATGAGCCAAATCTCAAATTTTAGACTTTCTTGATAGTATAACCATCGCTTGTATCCTCAACACTATATCCTTTTTCTATTATTTCTTTTCGTAGGGTATCTGACTTTCTAAAGTCCTTTTCCTCTTTTGCTTTTTGGCGTTGTAAGGCTAGTTGTTGAATCTCATCGGGGATCTCAATATTCTCAACATTTTCAAGATTAAGTCCGAACACATCGTCAAATTCTAAAAGCAGCTTCAGTTTATTAGTGTTTGAAAGGCTCGATTTGAGCATTTCAAACATGACTGCTAGTGCCTGTGAAAATTGAAGATCATTTGAAATTGCTTGTTTGAATTGCTCTCGATATATTTCTGTGTCGCCTACGCCTGGAGATTGATCTTTATTGTTTTTTAACTGTCTGGCTGTTGCTTGAAGTTTCTTAAGTGCATTTTGAGCGGCTGTTAGCGAGTCCCACGTAAAGTTCATAGTTTGTCTGTAGTGAGTTTGAAGATATAAGTATCTAAGTGAGAGCGGGTCTAATCCTTTTTTAATAACATCATCTACGGTGTAGAAGTTATTTAATGATTTGCTCATTTTTACCCCATCAACGAGAAGGAAATACGTGTGAAACCAGTATTTCACAAATTGTTTTCCTGTTGCTGCCTCACTCTGTGCTATCTCATTTTCATGGTGCACTGGAATATGGTCAATTCCCCCACTGTGAATATCTATAGACTCTCCCAAATATTCCATCGCCATAGCAGAACACTCAACATGCCATCCTGGAAATCCATCACCCCATGGTGATTCCCAGTGCATAGTGTGGTCGGCAAATCTTCCCTTTCGCTTAAACCAAAGTGAGAAATCAGTTGGGTTTATTTTATTTGGATCAACATAAACATCTTCCCGTGAGCTTTGTTTATCCTCAAGACGTTGGCCAGATAATTTGCCGTACCCTTCAAACTTTGACGTGTCAAAGTAAACTGCCTCGGGTGTGTCATATGCGTATCCTTTATCAAAAAGCGTTTGCACGAGTACTATCATTTGTTTAATGTGGTCAGTTGCTCGGCAGAGTGTGTTTGGGGGAATAATGTTGAGCTTAAGCATGGCTGACATGAAGTCTTGTGTATAGAACTCTGCAATGTCCCACACAGTCTTGCCATATTTTCGTGCCCCCTTCTCCATCTTGTCCTCACCAGCGTCATCATCTGAGACAAGGTGGCCAACGTCAGTTATATTCTGGACATGGTTTACCGTGTTGCCAAGATATATAAGTGTACGCTTGAGAAGGTCATCATTGGTGTACTTTCGTCCATGGCCAATATGAGCATAATCATAGACAGTAAATCCACATGAGTAAAAAGTAAATACTCCTGGCTGTTGTGGGGTTAATTCTTCAATTTTTCGTGAGAGCTTATTATAGAGTTGCATACAAGCATTCTACTGCCTGTGGCTGCGCTTGGCAATAAGAAGGACAAGGATAAATGCAAATGCTGAGAGCGACATCATGGGAATTGTAATGTATCCAAATGTTCTAAAGAAAAATTTCGTACATGAAACTGCGTAGCCAATAGCCGAACAAGGCAAGAATGGATCTTTTGTTAATTGCTCAAGAGAGTGAAGACCAGCAATTGCAACACCAATGACAACCGGGGCTAGCGCATAATCTAAGACATGTTTTACCTCTTTTTTCAGAAGTGACAATCCAAACAAAAGTACGAGAGGATACATAAGAATTCTCTGGTACCAACACAAGACGCACGGATCATATTTAGCAACCTCTGAAAAAAACAAACTCCCCAATGTTGAGACAACTGAGATGATAAGGCTAACTTGAATTGCCCACTTTGATGCAATGTCTAAAATCTTTTTTGGAAGGCCGGATAATTTTTTACCTCTAAATCGAGAAAATAATAGAGTGAATAATAATAATATTGTTGCTATATTTGCAAAGACTGTTAGAACTGAAAGGAAGTTTGTAACGTTATCAACAAGTTGATCCATAGGGCATTATATCATTCAACAA
>CAYNEP010000046.1:0-7319 GCA_964396255.1 uncultured Gammaproteobacteria bacterium
AGGAGGCAACTCAGTCGGGAACAATTAAAGAATCCCCATCAACACAACAGTCTCCTCTTACGCTCCCATCAACCCCTGAAGCATCAGTGTCGCCAAGGATAAACTTACCAGATAGTGCTCAACCACCAACAGCATCTCCTGAGGCTAACACACAATAACGTTCACAATTACTACAGCAAATCCTAAAGATTTAACGAAGCTCGTCAGAAGACTTCTCCGAGGAAAAGTACAAACAAAAAACTACACAATACGCATCTCTTGTGAATTATCGCCCAAAACCTCAACACCATCACGTCTACAGACTACTAAATCTTCTATACGCACGCCTCCCCACTCGGGATAATATAATCCAGGTTCAATACTAAAAACCATACCCTCCATAAGTGGTGTTTCAAGTCCTGGTCGTAGGTAGGGAGCCTCATGAACCTCAAGCCCAATACCATGACCTAATCCATGGGTAAAATGATCAAGCGTATTACTTTTCTTAAACACTTGACTTGCGTACTCAAATCCCTCATGAGATGTTATGCCTGCTTTAATACGAGTAATAGCACTTTTTTGGGCTTCAAGAACTAATTCATATGTCTTTACAACTTCATCATTTGGTGTCCCAAAAAACAACATTCGTGTTGTGTCTCCACAATATCCCATATATTTTGCACCAAAATCCAGCAACAAAAGGTCACCCCTATTTAATACAGTATTGCCAGTTCTGTAGTGGGGCAAGGCAGCGTTTTGACCAACAGCAATAATCGCTTCAAATGATTCTCCCTGAGCACCAAGCGACCTCATTGATGACACCAACCTATCCTTGATCTCGTGCTCTTTTATACCAGGTTTAATCTGTGGAATGATCGATTCAAATGCTTTATACGAAATTTCCTGAGCTTGTCTAATAAGCTCGACTTCCCCGTCAGTTTTAATACAGCGCAATTGGGAGATAAAATGTCGATGACCTATAAATGATATTGATGATGCGTGTTCTTTCATAAGTTCAAATTCAAGATACTTCAAGTCCTCAGATTCAAATCCACAGTAGGCGACTTTTGATTTGCCCAAAAGTCCAATAGCGGTTTTAAGGAGACCTGTTCGCTCAGCATCAATATGAACTTCAACGCCATTTTCTTGGCACAAGAAAGCTTCTTGCTCATATAGTCTAGGCGCGATAAGATGCAACTTCTTGTCAATACATACCACATATGACTCTCTCTCGTGGGGTACTAATCCTTCAAACCCTGATAAGTAAAAGATGTTGGATGAATTAGATACTAAAAAAGCATCAAGTTTCAAATCCCCTATTGATTTTATGAGTGTGTCTATAGATATATATTTCATCATGTAATCGTTCTAGTCATGGTATCAAATGATATAAATGATACAAAGAATCTCTTGACAAGCTTTTCTCTATACCATACTATGAATTATAGCCACTTTTGGTATGAAATGAATCAACTCATCTCTAAAAAAACAACCGTAATCGCAATATCTCTTCTTTCCTTTATTATATCTTTACTCGTCGTAACAAAACTTGTTGGAAATCCTATTAATAGCACAAAAAAAGC
This sequence comes from uncultured Gammaproteobacteria bacterium, assembly GCA_964396255.1. GTDB lineage: Bacteria > Patescibacteriota > Microgenomatia > UBA1406 > HO2-37-13b > 2-01-FULL-39-19. The sequence goes on from CAYNEP010000046.1 coordinate 1,563, forward strand.
ATCTGAAATACAAACAAACAAATTATTGAAAGTCCGCAAGACAAAAGACCGACCAAAATATGCAGGCAACGAGATCTTGGTTAAACTTAATGAGCCAATCATTTATAGCGATAGAAGAATATTTGGTAAAAAGTTCAGCTTCTCTCCAAACACAATCAAAGAAACTAATGAAGAAGTCTCTTTTTTTAAAAAAAGACTCACGATGATGCAAATCAAAACGATAACCCCGCTCTTTACATCATCTAAGATTGGGAAAGATTTGAGTATATACAAAGTTAAAATTCCAAAAAACGTAGATTTACAAATGGCGCTCGCTAGCTTTAAAACTGACCCATTGGTGCAATATGCCGAGCCCAATTATATTTACTACCTTGAATTTGTTCCTAATGATCCATATTATCTTGACCGGTTCCCAGGCTCGGTTGAAAATCGCGACAAGAAGTGGAATCCCTCATATGACTATCAGTGGAACTTAAGGATGATTAATGCCGAACAAGCTTGGGATCATGCCCAATTTCTCACGCCTATTTTAGTTGCTGTTATTGATACTGGAGTTGACTACACTCATGCTGAATTTGGTGGATGCACGCTAGAACAGGTAAATGGCAACAACTGTGAGAAGGTTGCTCCAGGGCACAATATGTTTAATGGAACAAGCGACATCATGGACGACCATCTTCACGGAACTCATGTTGCTGGTACTATAGCTGCAAAATATAACAATAATCTTGGCATTCCAGGCTTGGCGACTAATGCAAAAATCTTACCAATCAAGGCGTTTAGTAGGTCAGAGTCTAGCTCGGCAGATAAGCTATCAGAGGCGATTGTATTGGCCGTGGATAGAGGTGCGCGAGTAATCAATGCAAGCTGGGGACAATATGAGGCACCCAGTAAAACAATGACAGCAGCACTTGAATACGCACATAATAATAATGTTGTTGTAGTTGCCTCAGCGGGTAATGATAATTACAACCTTGATTTCATCCCACATTACCCTTCTGGTACAAAGTGTTTTGCTGGGTTGGCCTCAGAGACTGATTGCACGATAACAGTTGGGGCTTCTTCGCCAAACGACGAAAAGGTAGATTTTTCAAATTGGGGAACCTCGATACATGTTATGGCTCCAGGTGGGGACCATGAAAGTCAATTTGGCATTGACGCTAACAACATTCTCTCATTAAAATACAAAGACTTAAATGAGGGATATGCTGAAGTCGTGGTCGGTGAAGATTATTTGCGACTTGCTGGCACATCTATGTCTGCGCCACATGTATCTGGATTGGCAGCTATGATACTAGGTAAGAATAATAATGCCTCTACAAACGATGTCCGAAATATCATAGAGAATAGCGCCGATGACCTAGGACCACAGGGTTTTGATGATCAGACAGGTTACGGCCGCATTAATGCTGGCCAGGCATTATCACAGTTAAATACCTCGCTCCCCTTGCGCTCGTATATTGATAGACCAGACAACAATTATATTACAAGTACTTCAAAAGAGCTTGAAGTAGTAGGTGACGCTCAAGGGGCTGAACTCATCAGCTATAAGCTAGAATACAAGAAGGCAGAAGACCCTAATGGATGGATGGAGGCGGGTGTGACCTACCCACCCAATGGTAACAGAACAAGTGTCAAAAGAGCTCTTTTAGGCAAGCTATCGTTTGTTGGTGCTGAGTCTGGAAATTATGACGTACGATTAACTGTCTTTGCAGCAAACAATCGCAGCACAACAACAACTAAGAGGATAGCCATTGACAAACGTATAAAATCAGGGTGGCCATATACTTCAAACTTCGATCTTGCCGACAGCGAGCATCCAATTATTCCAGTTGTTGCAGACTTTGATAGCGACAATAAAAAGGAAGTACTCATACATCCAAATATTTGGGGACCATTTCACTTCTTAGACTCATCGGGTATTCCTAAGTTCAATTTTGAGAACTATTCTGACAGCGAACTTGAGTCAATCGGGGTTGCTGACGTTGATGGACTTGACTGCACGACAAACTGCAAAAAAGAACTATTTTTTGGCACGGGCACAGGTAGATTATCAATGTATACCAAAGCATATCGTCTACAAAAAGAGGTTGCTTTTTTACACGAAGGGCCAAGTGATATGTGGGTTAATTTCTCTCCCCTCGTCGTGGAGGATATAACGGGAGATAGAAAGCCTGAGACCATTGTGTTTCGTGACACAAGCATGATGTCAGAAGATCGAAGTCAAGGTGTCCACGAAATTCATATTGTCGATAGTGCCGGTAAACTCATAACTGGTACGAGCGCTTTAAAATTACCTTATGGGGAGTTATTTCGTCCATGGGGAATGCCTGGCATAGTAGTTGGGAATGTTGATAAGGATACTGATAAGGAGGTTGTTGTAGCGCATGGATACCCAAATTTAGTTCAAGATATAGGAGATGACTGGGTTGACACAGGCCAGTTTCCAATAACCATATACAACCCAGATGGTTCTATTGTCAATAACTGGAGCGCAAAAAACATACCAAATCATCAATACAGCAATGTCTTACTTGGAACATTTGACAACGATAACGATCTAGAGTTAGTCGTTGATACTCAAGCAACAGTGGATGACCCAATAAAGGTACAAATACATGATATAGCAAAGGGAAAAATTGGCGAATATCAAACAGGTACCAAAGAGCGCATCTCCTTAGTCTTGGCAGATACCAATAGCGATGGTAGAGCGGAGGTTTTGGTAGACGAACACAACGGCAAACTCACAGTAGTGGGAGGAGATGGTAGCGTGATTGCAACCGGTGATGACCCATACACATATGTTAAGCCCAAGCGGACTTCGTGTGGATTTTATTGCGTACTTTATTCAGAAATGGTAGTTGGTGATATTGATAATGATGGCTTTAAAGAACTCGTAAAGCTCGGCAAAAATGGCAATCGCTATGGCTACTTTTTCTATAGAATAAGAGGGAAAATTATCGAAAAGGACGTATACGAACCAATTTATATCTCAAATACACCTCATAATTTTCTAGCTTTAGATGACATCGACAATGATGGTAATACAGATCTGATTGTTGCGATAAATGATCGCAAACACACTACCGCTTACGTATTTGACCTAGCAACAAAAATGGGAAAACTTGATTGGCCACAATATAAGCATGACGAGCGCCGAACAGGCGCATTTAGTGGATCTCCCCAAGATTTACAACCGAAAGAACCTAAGATATGTAGAGGCATTAGTAATAAAGTTCCTCCGGCAGTTATCAATAATGCAATGGCAAATCCTCAGACCATAGAGGGATGGAATGAATTGGAATATCCTACAGATCCCGAAGGACCAACAAACTTAAGAAAACATTATTTATCAATCAAAGACAATTCAAAGCCATTTCACGTGGTAACAAACCAGGTTGTTTATGTAGCCCGTTGCGATGAAGTGCCCTCTCCCCCAGCTTCTTCTGGCTCCTGTAGAGCCTTAGATCACCAATCCGGATACCCTAACACAGGTCCTGATGTAGCAAAGTACGATAGTTCTGCAGAATGTGATGAAAAATGTAATAAAGAGTATCCAGGAAGGAATTGTCGATCTTTATATGGTGACGCTAAAGAAAAGGTATATTGCGTTGCGAAAACATGCTCATTTGATGGAATAAGCATTTGGGAAGCAGGAAGTGGTAACGGAGCGGTCACAGTTGTTCGTAAAAACAACAGTTGTCCAGCTTCAGAATACATACGGTGCTTTCAGGGCTTTGAGTGCAAAAGCATAGAGGATGGATTGGAAATTAAACGCATAGGACAAATCAACCCTGAGAACTCGGGTTGGCCATGGTATATCAGTCTAAACTGCCCATGCAAGCCAAATACAAAACTTTCAAGTGGTGATGAAATACACTCGCTCCTATTTTGCCAAGAACAATTTCACGAATGGATCGACCTACCAGAGATAAGCATTGGCGACACTTATAAGTGTACCTATTCAAGTAAGACGTGTAATAAATCTAATTAGATCAACTCCCCTGGTCAATTCCTCTTCTCTTGCCAAACTCATCAATTTAGAGAATGTTAATAATGTTCTTTCAGAACATAATTTCAAGACACAGAGAGAACTGATCAGCCACCATGCTTTGATAGGTCTTTTATTAAAGATAATTCTATTATTAAGGTGTCAAAGACACAAACATTTCAATAGAATCGCTGACATATCCATAAATCAAATTGTCACTTGTCGCACCATGACCAATGGTGCCATATTTATCAATCATAATAATGCCACCAAGACCGTTAACTGACTCTTTCAAATACTCCCTGGCTGCAGTGCATGCCTCAGGTGCTGTTTTGCCGACCCGCACCTGCTCTGAGGCATAAAATGAGAGAACTGAACGAATAAATTGCTCTCCAAATCCTGTTGCTGATACTCCAGCTGATTTATTACTTGCATACATACCAGCCCCAATAATAGGAGTATCGCCAACTCTACCCTTTAGCTTATTGGCAATACCACCGGTTGATGTGGCCGAGGCAATATTGCCATCAGAGTCAAACGCAACCGCCCCAACCGTCCCCATTTTTTTGTTTTTGGATAAATCATTAACATCAAGAACTGTCTTCCCAAGCGCCTTTGCCTCGGCAGCCTGCTTAATTCTCATCTCAGTCTTGAAGTAATCATTCTGGGTATACTCGAAGCCCTGCAACTTAGCAAAGTCCTCAGCACCCTCGCACGCAAGCATGACGTGTTCGCTTTTCTCCATAACAGCTCGCGCTACAGATATTGGATTTTTATAATGCCTTATACCAATAACTGATCCGGCTTTCAAATTTGAACCGTCCATGATTGAGGCGTCCATCTCAACCTCACCTTCTGAGTTAATAACACTCCCACGGCCAGCATTGAATATCTCGTTGTTCTCAAGAACATTAACACATTTCTCAACCGCATCAAGTGCGCTGGCACCTGACGATAGGAGGTCTCTTCCAACTACTAAACAATCCCTCAAGCCACCAAGATAGGCGTCCTGTTTTTCTTTTGATAAATTCGTGATATTACCAGCTCCACCATGAATTATCAGGCTGTATTTTTTCATACTTTTTTCATTATCTCACACGCCTATCAGTAAACTTATAAGGTGATGACATGACTCCCACAACATACTGTTCAAGCAACCCATCTGTATCATTTATAAAATCAAACCCGATCGGATCTCCAACAAATCGTGGAAACCGAGTTATCGCAAGCGCGGGTTTGCTTGGATCATCAGGGTCATAAAAATATCTCTCAAGTTGCTCTACGCGATCTATATTCCATTTTGGCAGCTTAAGTGTATTATTTGTTGTAACAACAGCGCCATCTGGCAAATGATCTCGCAATACCCTTACTCTCGAGTTACCATTCAGTCGTGGATTAACCTCGATAAAATAAAGTTTGCCTGAAGTGTCAATCATGACATCAACCCCAACATGACCTCGCAAGCCTTTTTTTGCCATCGCATCAATAACAGCAGTTAATTGCTCGCCATACCGTGCTACAAAATCTGATTCATATACTGGATCAATCATATTGCCAATGTGATGAGTGCCATTTGCAAGCCGTTGCAATGCAACTTGCAATATTTGGCTCTTGAACCCTTCTCCTTCAGGCTCAATGACCGCTATAATACATGGTGACTCAGCAACTCCATCACGCATTTTTGGTTTTGGAACACCTAATTGTATGTGGAAATCCCATTCTTGAGATCCATTCTGTCCGTTAGTCTTCATTCGCTCTGTCCACAT
>CAYNEP010000047.1:0-7260 GCA_964396255.1 uncultured Gammaproteobacteria bacterium
ATAAAATCCAACAGGCAAAGAATTTTTCAATTAAACCGCTGCTCTGTGTCTCAACAATCCCAGAGACTCACGTTGCATGCGATATCATTGTCTATGAGCCGCTCAAAGCTATAGGATCGGCACACCCATATTCTGCATCTGATGTTGCAGCCTTCAAATCAAAACTAACACATACGCCTGCTCAATTTTTGTACGGTGGCTCAGTTAATCAGGAAGTAGCACATGAATATCTTAATGATGACCTAACAGATGGATTGCTCGTAGGAACAGACTCTCTTGATCCTTTAAGTTTCTTTTCAATAGCTAGAAAGTTTACGAGTTAAAAAAGAAACGCCGCAATAATAAAGGTAATGGCTAGAATAAATAAGCCAGTTGATACCTCAAATATTCCCGACTCAGGCAGCTTCTGCGATTTAGTTGGGATAGGTGTTTGGCTAACTGATGCTACCTGAGTTAAAGCTGGGGTCGTTGTAATAATCGGAGTAACCACAATATTAATATCAGTCGGAGATGGAGTCCCGACCGTTGGCGTAACTGATCCCGACGCATCAGCAAGGAACACTCCCTCTGTTGGCGATATCTGACTCAATGCAGGCGTTGGGGTTATTCTGTTGAATACTATAAGCTTAGTATACGTTCTACCAGCTGCCTTTGTTTTTTTGGGAGCTGTTGGCGATATGGGATCTGGTGTTTTTAACAGTACCGCTAAGGTTAGCGAGATTGCCACTATAACAAGCGTTGAGCCAACCAAAACTAATGTTGTTACTTTTTTCTTTTGCATTTACTCTTCCAGCCAACCATCCATTTTTGAATGTAGCTGCGCATCAATTTTTAACGATGACTCACTTGTTGCAATTGTATAGCTCACATAATACACACTATTTTGCTTATTAAACTGAGTCGTCTCATCAGTAAGCTCCCATGCCGGTTTATTGATTTTTATGCGCGCTTTATCAATATCTGTGCCCTTAACTGTTGCAACGCCAATATAGAGCATCTCTCCTTCTGTCACTGATATATTCTGAGGTTGAATTTTTTTCCAATCTTGACCAAAGACAATGATACCATCAGACTCTACAAGCTCAACCTGTGGCAATGGAACAGGCTGTGGGATAGCGTTCTTAACTTCACGATTTGAAAGAGTATAATGGCCAAATACTGCCATAAGTCCAAAAAGAATCAGTAGCAATGTTGATATAACAAGCATCCTCACCATAGATTTACTAGCAGGCATACTCCCTGAAGCAACGGTTGTTGTAGCAACCTTAGCTGCCTTTCCAAACTTCGGATCAAAATCAGGAATTTTTATAAGTGATTTCTTTTTTCCTTTAAACATCATGAAGATTTCAACGCCAATTAGCAAAAGAATTGCAAAAAAAGCTATTACAGCAACTTTGTTAATTGATTGAACGATGTTAATGTAGTCCATTTTTATAAATCTCTCTAAAAAATCAGTATAATACCTGCCCCTGCAACAATCAAAATAATAGCGATTAGTATGTTGAGCGACATATTAAAGTTCCCTACTATAGGCATAGATGGCGTTGCTGTTGCAAATACGGTTGTTGGTACAATAACAATTGAGCCTGTAGGGGTAGGGGTAGGATTTTGCGTAGGAGTAATTGTAGCTGAGCCAGTTGCCGATCCCAAAACCTGCTCACCACTTTTGGCAATAATAAAAGTCCTCCTTAGAGTTATTGGCTTACCATTGTCATCTGTTGATGTGGCAACAAGCTCATATGCTCCTGCTCTTAGCTTTTGTGGGAAAAGTCCTTGCCAAACTCCCCGCTCATCAACCGTTGTTGATGTTGCAAACTTTGTTTTATCAAGTGACAATCTAACCGTACTTCCAGCAATGCCAGTCCCTTTTAAAAGTGGCGAGCCAAGCGGAACTATGCTTCCCCGAGTAGGATAGATGATAGTAAACACCTCGTCAGACATATTAGATGTTGCACCAAGTATTGGCGAAAGCGGTCCAGTAGGCTCATTTTTAATATCCTTCACTCTATTATCAATAGTCCTTGAGCCATTAAGTAACGCAAGTGGCGCTCCAAATGGGGTTGTGTTTGAAACAAGATCGTGAACTATAAGTTGATTACCCTCCTCATCAATCACCTCAACTGTTACCTGGTCAGAGTCAGTTATGGGCTTATTCTGAAATGTTTTTGCATCTGTAACACAACAGGAGGATGCTAAAAATGTTCCATCATTCTTGCTTAATGTCATTATTGGAAAAGCTCCCTCAAACTTGGTTAAGACAATAGCGTTATCCAGTGGCTTCTCAGTAGCATCAATCAATTTACCATATATAGGATGTGATGATGATTCGCCCTGATTAGATGCCGTTTTCACTTCGACAATAAATGGACCTGTAGATGATGCCGTACGCACCCCATCTATCTTAATAAAGTAAGACGTTGATGGAGTTGCATTATCAATAGTGATAAGATGATTTCGTCTTGGAGACTGAAGATCCTGACTATCTCGAACATCCATGATTTTGATATATCCATTTGATTTATTTTTTGAGTATGAAACACTTGGGATAATCTCTTCTTGTGTTCTCCAATAAAGACTTACACTATTTGCAGTCACCGATACGACATCAAATCGTGAAATAGAGCTTTTTTCGATACTCTTACTCGGCGCCTGTCTTCCTGTAAAAACTAAAAAAACAATTAATAAACATACGACAATGAGCCCAACTCCTAAAATGAGCGTTGAAGAGGCAAGTGGACGATTTTGATATGCAAGCTTGTAATACATGAAATTTTTTCGCTATTGCTTTTCTGAAAGTGTTTTTAAAACGTCCTTATCAATTACTATTCGTATTTCAGACAAATATCTTCTGTCTTTAACTTTAACTTTCTCGGTATTGGCAACATGGAATAAATCACCCAAGATCCATGTAAATATGGTCAAGAAAATTGTTACCGAGATAATCAAGATTTCTTTTTGATTCATATATGCTTAAAGATGATATCCCTCCACCTCAATATCAATTGTTAAATGGCTACTCCCTTTAGCATCCTGATCTTTATCTAAAGATATTTTTCGTATCGTCTTAAGTCGCCTCTGATTTGAAATTGTTTTTATAAAAGCAACTGCTTGGTCGAAATCTGACTCAATAACCAACCTCATTGTGACGGGCTTAGCAGTTAGGGTTGTCTTAGGAGGTCTGGGCACGCCCGGAGCTAATACTATTTTTTTCTTATCCTCATCCTGTGTAAGTTCAATTGTAACCAAATTAATTCCCTGATTTAGCGCTGCAGAGCGAATATCTTGCATAAGGGCTTGAATGGATGGTTCCTGAGGGATTGCTATATCTACCAGATATGCCTGAGATCTAATTTCCTGCATTTGAGTTTGGAGATTGACCATGGTGTTAATATTCTTTTCAAACATATCGTTCACAACCCTGAGCTCCTTTGCCTCCTTGTCAAGAGATACTGCAATTGAAAGAACAGGCTTAATGACAAACAATCCAAAAAAGGAAGAGATTAATAGAAAAAGGATTGTATAAGTATAATCCTTTACCTCCTTGGAACCTGTAAGCTTGGCAACAAGCGATGCTTTCTCTATCATAGTTTTGACAGCGCCTCGAGCGCAAACTTATACCCAATATCGGATGATCCAACAAGCTCAACTACTTTTACGTTTGAAAATCGATCGTCTTTTACAAGTTTGATAAATAATCTTTTCACAGAAAGAATACTATTTGACTTGCCTCGTATTTGAATAGAATCTTTAGATTTTTGTAGATTTGTCAAACTAATGTCTTGTGGAATAATAGACAGAACATAAGTAAAGTCCTGAGTAAATGCGGATTGAGCACCCAATACCGATCTCACATTCTCCTGCTTCACAACATATGCCTCAGCCTCCTCGATCATTGGTTTTGTGATCTCTAGAATTGCTTGCTTATCTGCAAAACTCTCTTTAAGATCAACAATCTCCTGGTCAAGACTGAAGCGTGCGAAAAACACAGAAATTACGACTATTTGTGTTAAGACGATAATGTAGCGAAAGTAATGCAGTAGAAAAAACATCAACTTGTCTACAACCGATTTTTTTTGTTTTGGAATTAAATTTATTGAATATTTTTTCATGCGAAATACATACACGAAGTAAAATTCATCATCTCCTTCCAGCCCAAAAAGTTACTTAGTTGACTTTGTGTTTTTTGCAATTCTCGACTTTAATCGAGCAGCTTTCTTCTTATGGATAATACCTTTTCTAGCAGCCTTGTCAAGACTTGCATAGGCAGACCCAACAGCATCAACGACTTTCTTACCCAGCTTTTTAGCAGCTCGTGCTTTTTTCACGGCAGCCTTGTAGGTCTTTTTATATGCCTCGTTGCCCTCTGTCCTCTTTTTATCCTGTCGCATTTTCTTTTTAGCTGAATTTTTTATTGGCATAAATACATGACACCTCCTTTTTGACGTGTGACCCCTAACAATCACATTAAACAATAAGCCCCTATCTTCTCAGGCTTAGTTTAAGCTTACATTATACGTGAAAAATATACAATATGAGTGGAATAGATCGCGCAAAACCTCATCATGCGCTAATGCGCCATCTCATATATAATTGGAGAGAATGGAACAATTCCTCAATAATACAAAGCGCCTTATATTCCATAGACAAAAGGATATTCTCTCATCTGCGCTCATCTTATCAGCAATGATGATTGTTTCAAGATTTTTTGGGTTTATTCGCTACAGAACGCTTGCAACATATTTTACAAAAGAAGAACTTGATATATTTCTAGCATCATTTCGTATTCCAGATTTTGTCTTTGAAATCCTAATAGCAGGGGCCATTAGCTCAGTCTTTATACCTTTTTTTATAAAGTACAAAAAAGGCGAAGAGGACGAGTTTGTAGCAAATATTTCATCGATTATTAACCTTTTGTTTGCAAGCCTAATTGTCATAACACTTGTTTTGTTTGCAACAGCAGGATTTATAATCCCAAAAATTACACCAGGTTTTGATGATGAGACGCTTAAACAAGTTGTATCGCTCTCTCAAATACTACTCCTGACACAACTACCGCTTTTGGTAGTTGGAAACGTGCTTTCTGCAGTAGCACAGGCTAATAAGATCTTTATAATAACTGCAGTTGCCCCAGTACTCTATAACATAGGCATCATTCTTGGTACTATTTTTTTCGCACAACGATTTTGGCTATATGGCCCAATCATAGGTGTGTTAGCTGGTGCATTTCTATTTTTCTTAATTCAACTACCAGTCATCGCGATAACACAGTTTAAATTCACGCCATTTGTTTTTAGAAGAAAGCCATTAAAAGAATATTCACATTTGTTTATTCCTCGATTAATTTCAGTTGCCACGGCACAAATTGATGTAACAATTGACCTCACTCTCTCTACTCTATTGGGAAGCGGGAGCTACACAGTGTTCTTTTTCGCGCAATCACTTCAGCTCCTGCCAATATCTGTTATTGGCATGGCATATGGACAAGCTTCAGTTCCTTACTTTTCTGAATTATTTAAAGAAGATAAGATTGTTGAGATTAGAAAGCTTGTTGTCGACTCTGTATTACAATTATTCTACCTCAGTATTCCCTTTAGTGCATTTTTGATCTTTGCACGAACCCCAATTGTACGACTCGTCTATGGAGGTCCAAAATTTGACTGGGTAGGAACAAATCTCACAGCAGTAACACTTTCATTTTTCGCACTTTCCATCCCCGCACATACAATTTATTACTTCTTAACTCGTGTTTTTTATTCGATGCATAACACAAAAACACCACTTGTTATAAATGTTATTTCCATTGCAATCAATACTATTGTAAGCTCAATTTGCGTACTCGTTCTTCGCTTACCAGTCTGGTCACTTGCAATTGGATTTAGCACTGGCATGATCTTTAATGTCGCTGCACACCTTATCCTATTACACAAGACGCTCGATGGATATGATGTTGCCAAACTCATCACAAACACAATTAAAATATATGCAATCACTCTGATTTCAAGCGTCTTTGCATACTTTCTAATGAAGTTATTAGCCCTTTTTGTACTAGATACCACAAGAACGCTTCATATTTTTCTTTTGCTGTCTATTACTTTCACATTTTATAGTGCACTTTACCTCTTCTCATCATGGTTTTTTAACATAGATGAGATATATGTCTGGACAAAACTTTTAACAAAAATTGATGCAATAAAACGCAAGATAATTGAGGTTTACTCAGACGTTAATCGTTAAATGGTACAATAGTAATTGGAATCATGAAAAATATCCTACGAATAGCCATACCCCTCATCGCAATAGTATTTGGACTGATCTACTATAGAGAAGGCCTTCTTCCTGTCAATCCCTCAAATAAAACTCCCCAAATCTTTATTATTGAGCGCGGCACACCAGTCCAAACAATTATTAAGAATCTCTACAATGAAAACTTCATAAGGAATGAAATAATTTTTTATATGCTGATCAAGCAAAAAGGAATTGATAAAAATCTTCAAGCAGGTGACTTCAGACTCAATAGATCTATGTCAGCAGAAGAAGTTGCAACAACACTTACGAAAGGTTCTCTTGACATCTGGGTTACTATTCTCGAAGGCTTACGTAAAGAGGAAGTCGCACAGATCTTGGCAGAAAAATTATCAATTCCTACCGTTGAGTTTATCAACAGCGCAAAGGAAGGGTATCTTTTCCCTGACACATATCTAATCCCAAGAGGAGCAAATACACAAACTGTTTTATCCATCTTCCAAAACAATTTTGATCGTAAATATACGTCAGAAATGCAGCGGGTTGCAAAAAGCAAAGGGTTGACCGATCATCAAGTCATAACACTTGCATCGCTTGTTGAACGAGAAGAAAAACAACACACTGACCGAGTAAAAGTAGCATCGATAATGTTGAAAAGAATCAAGAGCGACTGGCCGTTACAGATTGACGCAACAGTTCAATATGCAATCGGCTATCAAACATCAGCTCACACGTGGTGGAAAAGAAATCTCACTCGAACAGATCTCAAGGTAGATTCCCCATACAACACATACCTCAATGTAGGAATTCCGCCAGGACCAATTGGCAACCCTAGTCTATCTTCTATCAATGCAGTCCTTGAGGCCACAGCAAATACCCCATATTGGTACTACATTTCAAACACCAAAGGCACGAGCATGCACTTTGCAACTACGCTTGAGGAACATAACGAAAATATAAGAAAATATCTTGGTAAGTAATATAGACAACATCTAATATTAATAATTATCTATGTAC
>CAYNEP010000048.1:0-7239 GCA_964396255.1 uncultured Gammaproteobacteria bacterium
CAACACTCATAACACTGATCTCAGGATTACTTCTTTTGAAAAATTATACCTATTTAAAGAAACATAAGAAACTTGGCTGGAATATGGTCTTTGCAGCAACCCTCATAACAGGAGGGCTAAATATGGTAACGAATCAATTAGGAATGATTCAATCGCTTCTATTTTTATACGTGCTATTTGCAATACGCCCTCACTATCATTCATGATGAGATTAGTTGGGATCGTTGGTGTTATTTTGATTATTTTACTTATAAGAAATAATCAATCAGGTTCGCTTTCATCAAAAAATACCATCTACCAAGATAAGAAGGTACAGAATAACACAACTACTACTCGAGCCACATCATGGGGGACCTTTGTTCCCTATTGGTCTAAGCTTGAAGATTATTCTCGCAATCCAATTGTATCGACACCAATAAAAAATGCATACTACTTTGGCGTCACCCTTAATCATGATGGATCAATCAACACCAACGATTCAGGATATTCAAGACTAAGCTCCTTCTCCCATCAATCTGGGATACAATCATACTTGGTTGTCAGACTGCTTAATCAAGACGTCCTCGACGTTATTTTACATAACTCAAAAATCGCAAAGAAAGCGGCAATAACAAGTTCCCAACTCGCAAAGAATCAAGGATTTGACGGAATCCTTTTAGACCTTGAGTACTCCTCACTTCCAACTGCTGAGACAAAAAAGCAGATTACGACCACCATCGCACTTTTTGCAGCTGAGGCAAAAAATAGATCACTCTTAATCGGTGCCACTTTTTTTGGGGATACATTTTATCGCAGTCGACCTTACGACATAAAAAAACTCTCAAAAACACTCGATGAGATCGTTATCATGGCATATGACTATCATAAGAGTAAATCACTTCCTGGTCCTTTGTTTCCATTTGAAGGTCAAGAATATGGCTACTCTTTTAAGATAATGCTTAACGACTTTCTAAGGTACGCAGATCCTGAAAAAATTACCATTGCGTATGGATTATATGGATATCAATGGCGAGTTGACTCCAAAAACCGGCCTATAAAACCAGCAGTTGCCAAACCCTACAGAATAGTAGTTACAGCTTTGGCAGAATGTAGTAGTCCAAACTGCACTAAATATATAGATCCAAAGTCTCAGGAGGTTTTTGTTAACACTAAGAACGATGATAATTCCTGGTCACAACTCTATAGCGAATCACCAGACTCGATAAAGACGAAAGCTAATTATGCGCAGCAAATGGGAATTACCAAGGCGCTTCTGTGGGCACATGGGTATTATTAGTTTGGGCTATTGCAGCGGCATAAAACCACATACATCCCCATACTAAAAATACGCTTGCAATCAAATTCTCATGTGTGCTATATTGACACAATAAGGTAAATACGTATTTACATATGGAAGATTCTACAATTGGCACTGCTATGGATAATAGCGCTAACAAACCCTCACAAACACGTGTCATTTTTTACGTAGCACTTGGAATATTTCTTTTCGTAGCACTCATATCGGGATTGTATCTAACCCAAAATACTCAAAATCTAGGCAAGCGCGCAGAAACTGCAGATAGTTGTCAGGGTGATGGCAAAATCATAGCCGATCCTGGTCAATCATGCCCTGGTGGATTTGATCCAATTGGTGTTATTGACGGCGGCAGCACTGGAGGAGATGGAGGAAGCTTGGGAGATGGCGGAAATACACCAGGTGGTGATGGTGGCAGTCAGCAACCAGGTGGTGGAAGCAGATTATGTTGTCAAAGAAGAGATGCTCCCCCAACGGAAGTGCCCCCTCCTCCACCACTTGATCCAACACCAACAAAAGTTACTGACGAACCACCAACGCCAACAACGTCAACCCCTCCAGATGATCCAACACCAACAACACCTGGTAGTCCTCCCGTATGTGGAGACAACCTCGTTGAGCTTCAATTGGAATTCGCATGTTTAAAAGATTGCTCAAGCAGCACTTTGCCAGTTGAACCACCTCAAACAGAATAAAAATGGAAATTCACAAAAACATGAACAACGATATTAAAATAGCCATAGCGCTCATTTGTCTTTCTATTGCAATGGTCATAGGTGTTGTGATGATTGGAAACAGAACAAAGGTTCAAAACAGAGCTGCTGAAATTGACAATGCATGCACATACAATATTAAGGTTACTTGCAAGGCACTTAAGAAATGCTCTAAAGACGCTCAGGGTGTTGAGCACTGTGCGCCTGACTTTAAGGGTAACCTTGAAATCGTTGATGAGGATGGAAAGGTCGTAGCAGGACCCCAGCCAGTAAATGGACCAGATGAGGAGATCAGCTTCGCAGGTGGTGTTCCAGGTAAGAAATATCAATGTCGAGCACGACCCTCTGATGATCTTCGCTACTGTTACAAAGATACAGGAACTACTTATGACGAAGCTCCTGCTTGCGGACCTAAAACTCCAACAGCAACACCAAGTCCCACTGGTCAGGGTGGACCTGGACCAACAGCAACTCCCGGCCCAGGAACTTGCAAAGACTGCGACGCACTTATGTGCTCAATGCTCATCGATGATAGTGGGAAAACAAATATTGTCAAACTCGTAATCTCATACAAAAAAGATTCATGTAAACCCCAAGACTTTGTTTGCAAGGATGGATCAGTAACTATCGAGCGAGGAGATGGGAAAAAAGTACCAATTTCAGAGTCTGAATGTCAAAAAATGATTAACGAGGGCTTGCCAGTCCAATATAAGATTCATCAATCAAATGGGGACAAATGTGTCGATTATGTCGCATCTGTCAATGGGGCCCGTTGTCAAGACGCCAAATGCACGACAGAATACTGTTGCCCGACTAATTGTGCAAAAATAGAAGAAGTGCCGCCAACAAGTGGCTTTGCTGGTGACGGATGTTCTGATAAATGCAATTTTGAATTCACAAATCCCAATGAAGGAAGTACGGATTCATGCCTTAAGCTGCCTGATAATACTGAAGCAAAGGTAAGAATTGTGGCTGGAAGCGGCGGCATTGATTTTGATGACGACTTTTCAACCGAAGATGAAAAAGGCGCACGTGAGGGCGACACAGTTTCGTACAAATACAATGATGGGGGATTCTATGATGTCCAACTTACCTGCTTAGATGCACAAACAGAACAGGGAGAAGCATATCCTATTTGTACAAAGAGAGTAAGTATTATGTGTGGCGGCGGTGGAGATGGTGGTGGGACGCCAAGCCCAACTCCTCCAAACAAATGTATTGAGATAAAACCAGTAATAACATTTGAATGTAAAGATTGTGCAACTCCAACACCATGCGTTGGTGACAGTTGTCCACAACCTAATAATTAACAACCAATATGGAAAACACAATACAAACACAGCAACCAAAGAATAGACTTAAACTTTTTGTCATTCTTGGACTTTGTCTATTATTGATAGTTGGTTTACTTGCAGTTTTCCAAAGAGTAATTTTGCAAAATCGAGCTGCTGTTCCAATTGGCGGAATGTGTAATGCTCCGGTCGGCACATGCTCAATACCCCAAGCCCAACTTGACGAATTTCTTAAGCTACCAGATGAGGAACGAAGTAAAATTGTCCTCGCTGTCTACTCTATGGGTAATAAAATTGCGTTTGGGCAACCGCAAGACCCCATAGCGTTCACAGCTACTTCTGGAGATAGCTACACGTGCACACTTGAAAACAATGATGGAACACCTGTTGATTCAAAGGTGATCTGTCTTACTCCAGATGAAAAAACAGCACCAAATTGTCAAGGGCCAACTGCAACACCAACACTTACACCAACACCAACAACAGTAACCCCAACTGCAACACCTGAGCCAACACCAATTGCATGTCCAGATTGCGGAAACCCAGGATTTAAGTGTACCGAAACAGCACATATTACCAGCGCAACATCATGTCCTATTAAAGCTTTATGGAAAGTCGAATATAAAGCCCCCTCAGACACAGCTGCCTGTAAGCAGAAATTTACCGAATTAGACTGTGACAAACATACGGTCATTGTGCGCCCAACAAACAGCGGAGTAGATGAGATTCTGACTAAAGACGAATGTCTTGCTATAAAAGCAGGAACCTACACGCATCGTGTCGATAAAGGACTTAAGGGTGAAGGATGTCAGGAATATAAGATTGTAGTTGTTGACAAAACCTCTACCCCACCTGGTGCCGACATAACAAATGAGGTTGCAATCTGCCAAAATTGTATTTTTGAGGCAAGTTGTCCTGATGCAGCATGTAGCCAAAATAAAAAACTCCCTTACGCAGAGCTCATTGATATTCCTGAATTAAAGCCGGACTATGGTGAATGTACTGATCAAGAGAAAAGTCCTAACGGCCAAACTAGCCCATGCTACTTATCTGTGGGCAACAAGTGTGCCCCACACGGCTCCCCATCTACTTTTAGAGTATGTGCCCTGGGACGCGATGCTAGAATCTGGGTAGACGATCCATACAACGGTGGAAGATGGATAAAAGTAAATTTCCCACCTGGTGAGAACTGCACCGATATCGAATATAAATACGAAAATTCAGGACTGTATGATGTGGTCTTGGAGTGTAGAAACCCAGGTACATCAGATCAAAACTTCCACTGTCAAGAACGAATAACAAGACATTGTGCAAATGCGACACCAACACCACCGAATAAATGTATCGAGATAAAGCCAGTCCTAACATTTGAATGTAAAGATTGTGAGCCAACACCAACACCTTGTGTAGGCGATAGTTGTCCACAACCTGATAATTAATAAACACCATGGAAGACTTAACACAAAATAAACCGAAAAATACAACTCAAATAATCGCAATTATTGGACTTATCATTGTGCTCGTTATAGGAGCTCTGGCAGTATTTCAACGAACCAGACTGCAAAATCAAGCAGCAGTTCCTATTGGGGGTGGAGCCTGTCAAGAACCTACCGCTACATGTGCGCTAGATCTAAGTTCTCTCACCACAGAACAAAAGAAAGAGATTTTAGGCAATGCAAGTCTTATTGCAAGACCAAAAGGAGGTTCTGGAGGTCATTCAAAAGATGTTATCGGCGACCTGACATCTTTTAGCTTCCCTGCAATTAACGGAGTAGTATATGAATGTGTTTTGCAAAAGAAAGGTGGAGGAGCATTTGCCGGGATTTGCCCATCGCCTGCTGAAGGTGGTCAATCATGTCAAGGACCAACGCCCACTATCATCACACCAACACTTACCCCAACATCAACACCTGAGCCAACACCAATTGCATGTCCAGATTGCGGAAACCCAGGGTTTAAGTGTACTGAGACTAAAAGTGTTCCTGGATCATCACCTTCTTGCCCAGTCAAGGCATTGTGGAAAGTCGAATATAAAGCCCCCTCAGACACAGCTGCCTGTAAGCAGAAATTTACCGAATTAGACTGTGACAAGCATACCGTGGTCGTTCATCCTACAAATGGTGGGGTTGACGAGATTCTCACCAAAGACGAATGCTTGAGTATTAAGGCTGGGACGTACACACATCGCGTTGACAAGGGTCTAAAAGGTGAAGGGTGTCAGGAATATAAGATTGTAGTTATTGACAAAACCTCTACCCCACCTGGTGCCGACATAACAAATGAGGTTGCTATTTGTCAGAACTGTATCTTTAAGGCAAGCTGTCCAGACTCATCTTGTAGTGAGAACAAAGTCTTATCATACTCAGAGTTAATTGATATTCCTGAATTAAAACCGGACTTTGGAGAATGTACCACTCAAGAGTCGCAAACTAGCCCATGCTACATGTCAGTAGGCAATAAATGCTCACAACATGGCACATCGTCTACTTTTAGAGTATGTGCCCTGGGACGCGATGCTAGAATCTGGGTAGACGATCCATACAACGGTGGAAGATGGATAAAAGTAAATTTCCCACCTGGTGAGAACTGCACCGATATCGAATATAAATACGAAAATTCAGGACTGTATGATGTGGTCTTGGAGTGTAGAAACCCAGGTACATCAGATCAAAACTTCCACTGTCAAGAACGAATAACAAGACATTGTGCAGACACTTCGGTAACGCCAACAGTACCAGTGACTCCAAGTCCAACTCCAGGGTCTTGTCCTATCCTTGACGTTGAGCTAATATTAGAATGCCCTGGAGGAAATTGCCCAACACCAACTAGATAACTATGGAACCAACACCACAAAGCACAATACAACAACAACCTGTTACAGGAAATAAAACCATCAAGTTTATGATGCTACTTCTTATTGGTGTGGTTGGGTTGATTGGTGCATTTATGGTTGTAAATAACACGTTTAATTTACAAAATAGGGCCGCAACTACTCCACCTACTCTTTCGTGTAGCAATCCTACTGAGGGATCAGGATATTGTCGAATTAAAGATATTCCAGCGGGAACAGACGTCTCAGATCTATATCTAACAGTTATTCGAACATGCAATGATGGTGGCACATCTTCAACAGGCATTGAATACCGAGAAAAAATTACTAGCCAAGATGATAAATACTCTAAAAGCTTCCCAGTTCTGCCTGGCTGTACATATAAATGTCAAATTGAACTAGGAGAAAGTAACTCTAAAGTATGCGGCGTACCTGTTGAAAAATCTCTTGCATGTGGGCCCACGGTTACTCCAGTCTGTAAGTGCGATGCAAACAAAGATAAGCTCTGTCCTGATGCTGCTGCAAAGGCCAATTATCCAATCGAATGGGAACCAATCTTTGAAGGTAAAAACGCGTGCTTCCAGTGTGAGAAGATTATTGTGAAAGACGACACGGGCGCCTATAGAGAAGAATTTGCTTGCGACGGTGGAAGAAAAGCACGACTCCACCAAGCCAAAGGCCAAGGATGTCGAGAATACACCGTCGATGTTGAGGGTAAGCTCAACGGAGGCGAAACCACAACCGGCGGCGCTGACTGCAATTGTAAAGAACGACTCTGCTGCCCAGTGTGCGAACCTCCAAAAGAAATTGCATATAACGAATATTTAGTTCCAGCCGGTAGCAAAGACAATATGATAGGCCACCAAGGACCAGTTGATAATAATGGTGAGACTGTTATTAAGTCAGGCTGTGGCGATTACCAGACGTCAACTGGCAAGACTGTAACATGTGACTTCACACCTCCTCAAGCCTGTCAAAAAGCCGGCACAACTCTCAAGCCAGCTCTGCCGCCAGTTGAGAAGCTACCAAAGATAATTAAAGTCTGTTTTGATGACATTAATGATGGCTCACCAAGCAAGAATGAGCTCAATGGCAAATGTCAAACATTCA
>CAYNEP010000049.1:0-7099 GCA_964396255.1 uncultured Gammaproteobacteria bacterium
CAAGACGGACAAAGAAGTAAAAATCGAGAGACATTTTGGTCTGCTGATCTGCGTGCAAGAAGTATACGAGGCCTACTAGATCTCAGACCGAATCTACCAATTGGGCAGGTGCCAGATAGAAGTTCTGTTAGAGTTATTGATGTCGATCGTGTATTAACGCATAGACTTGCTCGTTTACAAGATGATGAAGTGATTGATGAGGTACGCATGGGATTGATTGGTCAGTATTTTAGTAAAACTCGCAAAAGAGAAGGGAGAATTTTGGGCACAGCTATGGGGTCAATAGAATCAAACACAGTTGCTTTGCCCTCTACTATTCAGGCAGGTGTCTGTATTCCATGTTTTCATGCTGAGACAGGGCTTAGGCACACGCTTGATGCATGGGCAGAACAAGCTAATAAAGGGGTTAGTTTCGGTGTTTATGTTTTGATCAATGGCCCCAAAGGGACTGATATTCAAAGTGGACCAGCATGGATAGGTGGTTGTCGAGCACTAGCGCAATTTGAGGCCATAGGTGTGCCGCTGAGGCTTATTGAGGCATCTTATGGTCCCCATGAGGCTGTGATCGGAAGACTCAGGCGCAATGCCATTGATATGTTTCTGGTTGAGCTTAATGGAGCTCGAGGTGTAAATCCATTTGATGTTGCTGTCGTGACTGGCGATGCTGATTTATCAGTTCATACTCCGCACCCATTGCCTGATAGGTACCTACAAACTATGCTCAATGCATTGTACGCAGATCCAACAGTGTCTGGTGTTGCTGGCTTTGTCGATCATCCCATGGCTGAGATGTTGAGCGACCCTCTATTTTATGCAAGTCAACGATTTGCTGACTATAGGGAAATAGTCCGTTCTCATAGAGGCTCAATACCGCTGATCAGAGCAGAGAATGCTGCGTGGAGACTCGATAGATACTTGGCTGTGGGAGGATTCGGCAACTCAATTAAGCGTGAAGGGAGAGATCTGGGGAGAAAGCTACACGAGGAGGGTCAGCAGGTTCTTCGAGTTAAAAATGCAAGAGTCTTTACAAGTGGTAGAAGAGCAATATTATCTATTAAGCGTGGAGATTCAATTGCAACTCAACATCGAGCCTATGGTAGAGAGGATGATTTATCTATGCAGGTGGTTGATTATTACGATACATCAACATCTAAAGGCATGTTGAGAGTGCTAGAAAGCGATGAATTTAGAGAGCGTCTCAACCATCAAATGATGGCACAGTTATATCAAGAGGTTGGGTGGGGGATTTTGGGAATAATCAATAGTGGCAGACTTCCTAAGCGCGTTTTAGAAACACCAACAAATCATCTTGGTGGGTTACTTAAAAAAGTTGATCCTCATTACTATGAGAATGTTAGAAATCGGATTAACAAGGCTGCCTTTTTTCTGGGAGTATCTATTGTCTGGAATGAAGATGGTGACGCATTTGAAATTACAAACTTGAATCGACTTATTACTGAGATTAAAGCACAACAAGCTAAGATTATTTAACTTGCATGAAAAAAGCATATAAGGAAGAGGATACTGGATGCGGATTGGAACATGGAGTTTGTAAAGAGTCTGTTGTTATGCAAGTCGCTCGAGGTCTTCAATTAGCTCAACAAGGCAATCCTTCTGGATGGATGGTTATTAACCAACTTGGGATGCGACGAGTTAGTCGAGTTGGAGGCATAACTATTGTTGATGATATTGATAGGACATGTGCTATTGGAAGTGAGGGTGGAGATCAAGATCCCCAAATGATTGAATTATTTAATCAAGTTTCAACACATGCATTAGCTCAACATCTGGATAATGATTTGGGAGGTGGTGGCGTAGCGTATCTGCAAGTAGATAACCCCCAGGATCCTGTCATGAAACATATAATGTCACTTGGAATGCAGTCTGGTCTGAGACGACGTGAGAGTTCGAGCTATATGCCCCCGGCACTTATGCACCCGGTCCATTTTAATCCAGTTGAAGTTCCACAGAAGGGGTACGTTGTAGTTGCAATAGGCAATACGGGAGTGTATTTCGAGATCGACGGGTCAATGACAATTCACTTTACCCCTGATGGTTTGAGCGTGCATCCTGGGAAGAGATTTAGAGACGCCATTAGAGTTGGTGATGAGACTGACAAGGTGGCTTTATCTATGCGGGATTATGTTGAGGCGCGTGTTTCATATTTGATTGCAAGAAACAAAGATTTATTCCCAGCAGCACTGGTCCACTTAATAACAGATCCCCGATACGCACAAGTGTTAAGACGCCTTGGAATACCTAAGCTACCAATAGTTTCGTGTGAGACAAATAAAGAGATGGCTCGCTATTGGGGTAAGTTATTCAATAAAGATGGTTTAAGGCAAGTGTTAACGATGGCGCAGGTAGATTTAGGTGTTGAATGTACATTCAACTTACCTCGCATTGTTGATGATCCGACAGTTCTGGCACAGTTTTATGATGCGGTTGAGCGATGTGGGGAGCATAAGATGTCTGAGGAGTAGAGGATGATGTTACTTATGAGCAACAACATTCATCCAATCATGTTCACTAGCATTAAACTTTGTGTCAAAGAGTGATCCCTTGTAATACTTACTTCCGAAAATTTCAATTTTTGCAAAGCCGATCTTTTTAAGGAGATTTGTGATAGAGCTTTGATTAAAATATGCAATCGGCGTGCCATTGACCGCCTTCTCCTGCCAACGATTTCTAGATCGAGATAAAATTGCCATATTGAGTGTTGCGTGTTTCTCACCTGGTTTTGGAGGATCAAAAAACTGAATAAATGCATACTCACTATTTTTTGAGAGTTTTGATGGAGCTATTGTGAAATATTGCAACCTGCCTCGTTCCTTTAATATTTTATCAATATTGGTGATTTGCATGACAATCGTTCCAGACTTTTCAAGACGTTTGTATGATGTTTTTAAGATCCCATGATACTCCTCGACTAAGTGACCTAAAGAATTACCCATAAAGACAATAGAGTCAACGGGGGATGAAAGTTGTCCCAGAAGATGAGAATAATTGCCACATCTAAAATGAACCTTATCTTGAAGTGCGCGATTTAGCTGTGAATATTTCTCAACTGCCTTTCTATGCATTAAACTTCCTGAGTTGAGGCCAGTCACATCATATCCTTTTTTTGCCAAGGCGATGACGTGCTCACCTGTTCCACAAAATATATCAACAACAGTTTTAGTTTTATTTTTCTTAAAAAGAGCATGAAGTGAGGGAATCTCGTTACTGAGTCTTTGTTCCCATGGAATAACTAAATCCCAATGATATGAAAGCCATTGATGATATTCCTCATTACTATCAAAAGGTATGTCATTTTCAACAAGAGTTCTGAAAATATCACCTTGCGAAATTAAACCTAAAAATGTTTTATCAGCGCTAATGATTGGGATATGGGAGCATCCTCGAAGCAACATTGTTGATTGAGCTTTCATGAGTGGAGCGTCGGGAGTAAGTGTGATTGCGTCTGGTGTCATAATCTCTTTTATGGGGAGATTCATCAGGTGTGACATGTTTGCCTCCATTGCATCGAAGTTTCTTGATGCAACGATATCTTGCATAAAATCAGAGACTGATGGGAATAATTTTTGCAAAACATCCTGTTCGGTAACGATGCCAACGAGTTTCTTTTTTTCAACAACAGGAACAGCCGTGAAGCCTAAATTGAAGATAATTTTGATGACCTTTCTTACAGGCTCGTTTGGAGAGACCGTTGTGACCACTTTTTGCATGAAGTTGGATACTTTCATGATACTTTCGATTATAGCATGGAAAACTTATTTGCAACGTAGATGTGAAGTATTTTTTTGTAAACCTCCTCAAGATTAGTTAGTGAATTAATCTGAACCCACTCTTGTGCTTTGTGAGCGTTATCGCGGATTGGGCCAATGACGACTACAGGAATTTCTAGGCGGTTTGCAAAGATGTTTTCATCTGACACAGATTGTGCATACATAGGCGTGACATTATCTGCATCGAATATGTCTTTTTTAATCTTCTTTACAAATGGCAGTGACGTGTTGAGTTTATAACATGCCCCATATGGAGTTTTTCTCTTATGTAGCTCAATAGTCCCTTCAATATCATATTTTTTCATGAAGCTTTTCACGAGTTTCACAAAATCCTTATCATTTAATTTTGGACTTGACAGGAGAGAGTATTGCAAGTGACATGAGTCAGGCACTGAATATGATTGTGTCTCGGCTTGAATAGACTGAAGTAGAATTTTTGCCTTTCCAAGGTGTGTGTCGATAGGAAGTGGATGTTGTTCTAAGGCCCCAACGAGCTGTAGTGCTTTAAGGATTGCATTAGAACCTTTGTGAGCTTCAGCTGCGTGGGCGATTTGCCCTTTGACTATAATGTCAAAAAGTGATCGACCGAGTCTTCCAAACACAACGCTGTATGGTTTGTCAAAGTCTGTTATTTGGCCACTCTCTGCAGATATAACGCACCCAATGTTTTTGAGCGCTTTTTTGTTAACCATATCGTGTGCACCCTCTGAGATATTCTCCTCATCAACAGCAAAAATCACTTTTATTGGGAGGTTGTTGGCAACAGCATACTTGGCAGTTTGTAGAATGACGGCAAGCCCACCCTTCATGTCACCTGCGCCAATGCCATATGCTTTTCCATTGGAGACTTTTAATGTAAATGGATCTTGTTTCCATCCCGTTGCAATAGGAACAGTGTCGCTGTGTGCGTAGAATGTTAGGTATGAGTTGGAGATGCCATATGTGGCGATGATATTGAGACGTTTATGTCCTGTTTCAACCGTAACAACAGAAAGACCTATTTTTTTCAGATACTGCACAAGAAAACTGCTTATTTTTTGTTCGTTTGGGAATATTGAATTAATCTTGACAAGACGCTCAAGGAGTTTTAGTGTGTCCATATGGGCAGAGTAGGGGTAACATATAGTTTTGAGGCCTTAGTATATCGCGAACATGTCTTATATGCAACCAATGTGGAGTGGAGGGGGTAAAAGGGGAGGTAATATATTTTACTATGTTGAATAAATTGGGATAGTTGCCAATACCTCATTCGTTATCGTCATCCTAGCAAAAAAAATAGTAAGTAGCAAGTGAAATGGTGCTTAAGAATATCCAATTGCCTTGTCTCTTTTGTGTCGTGCTTCTGCCCAAGAAATGTTATGGGAAGCGTCAATAAATGTATCTATGTTGTTAAATATGTTTAAAAAATACAGAGGAATATCCATCGCATCATTTTCAAAGTGCACAGAACACGGGCGAACCTCAACCCATGTATGTAGGCAATGTTTCTTAAAGAATGCATCCAGTTTCTTTGTTGTATAAGCCTCAACAAACCCGTCGGCTGTAAATATATCATCCATAACAAAGTGAAGTTTAAAGTCCAACCAGCATAGGTGTAAAAACAGGGAAATATCTTGTGGCTCGAGCCGTATCGATTTCTCATGGTTATTCTCATCAATAACGATCGCACTGCGCTTTTTTATAAAGGAGTCAATTGACTGATGAATGTCTTTAAAAAGATATTTTTTCTTCTCTCGAATAACATATCCAAATCCTTGAAATATGTATGATACATATTCTTGTAGAGAAGAGAATTGGTGGGGTGGGAATGAATGAACTCTGCCAGAGGTGAAAACTTTATTTGAAAAAATAGGATCGCAATCGGTCCACCAATAATATCGTCCCTCGTTGTATAACATGCCGTTGGCGTAAACTTTTGCATTTGCAAATGTATCGATAATTTCCCCAAGATGTTTATAGAGTGCATTTATCGTAGGAATGGACTTTTCAAGAGAGATATCTAAGTTAACTTGATGAGCGCAGATATATGCGAGTCGATGTAAATCTTCGATGCGAGCTGATTGCTTAGTGTGTTGGTTTTCTATAACATCAGGCACTATGGGCGCTGCAAGACGGAGCATGTTTGTTGCATATGGCGCAACACCGTATGGCCAGATAAAACCATCTAGT
Source organism: uncultured Gammaproteobacteria bacterium (assembly GCA_964396255.1). Classification (GTDB taxonomy): domain Bacteria; phylum Patescibacteriota; class Microgenomatia; order UBA1406; family HO2-37-13b; genus 2-01-FULL-39-19. The sequence continues at coordinate 5,958 of CAYNEP010000049.1, forward strand.
GCGTGTATGCATTTTCTAAAGTCAGAGAGAGTTGTTTTGTGAACTGATCGCAAGGTTGATGCAGATTTGATAGGGCAGGTTGTAATCTCAAACATTGCATACGTCGATTCAAGTTGAATAAAGACCTTAACATTCTTTATTTTTTTAGTCACCATACATATGCTTTTTGACCATGATTTTGGAACGTTTTCATATCCAAAGTCAGCAATAAGCTTTTTAAATATTTTTGAACTTACATTTCTATCTATAGGTAGTAGTGTTTTTCTATTTAGGACTAAGCACTCAAGTTCGGTGCCAATATGGAGACCTTTTAATATAGGTCGTTTACCTAATTCGATATTCATCTTCTTTAAAAAACGAGTGCCGGGAGAGGGACTCGAACCCTCACGAGATTGCTCTCATTAGTTTTTGAGACTAACCTGTCTACCATTTCAGCACCCCGGCTATAATGAAATCCATGCCTTCTCTACCTAACAGTTACTTTAATCTGAATTCCCCCGAAAAACATAAACTGTTTTCGGGACTAATTCCGCTTTCATCTCAAACTTCGCTTTGCTCGTTTTCAATGAGCGTCATTGAGCATTTCAGCACCCCGGCTATAATGAAATCCATGCCTTCTTTACCTCAAATCTTACATTAACCTGAATTCACCCGAAAAACATAACTTTATATTTTGTCCAACCAATTATATCAGCTGATATAAACCCATCACACATAAGAATAATACAGTGTAATTGCTGTTTTGCCATCTATGTCATCCTCGCGGTTTTAGAGCAGAGTGGGTTGGTATAATGATTTTGATTTTATGAGAATAAATCAATACATTGCGCAATCTGGAATTACCTCTAGACGCTCGGCAGACAAACTTATCCTCGAGAAGAAAGTGAGACTTAATGGTTTGATGATTATGACTCCTGGCGTCTCTGTTGGGGAGGGGGATGTTGTCGAAGTCGAGCATTTAGGTCAATGGAAAATAATAGCCCCAATTGCTCAAAAGGCAACATACGCGCTCTACAAACCAGTTGGGGTGGTCACATCAATGCACCAACAGGGGAAAGATAAAATTATCAAAAACCTAATCCCATCTGGTCAGGGTTTATATCCGGTCGGTCGACTTGACCGGGAGTCAGAGGGGCTGTTGA
>CAYNEP010000050.1:0-6883 GCA_964396255.1 uncultured Gammaproteobacteria bacterium
ATCTCTTTGGCCTCTCTTGAGTATCACTAGCATTGCCACTTCCCCTACCTTTTCCTCTTTTTGGGGGCTTACTATGCCGTCTGGGCTGTGCTTCAGGCTGCCAACGTGGCCTAGATTCACGCTCATACCCTTCTTTGTTTGAGGTTCCTGATGAGATTAGCATATCTACAACATCCCTCATTATGGCAACTGTTGCGCCATACAAGGGCTTAGCATTTGTATTATCTGGTGATTCAAGTATTCTCCAATCAAAAGGGTTATCCGATCTTGTATCAATAGCACAGCTTAACACAACAACATCGTCACCCTCTCCGTCCTCATCAGAACCGTAAACAAGCTCAAACGAACATTTATACGGCAATAGTGGGTCAATATTAAAAACAATTTCAGTAGGTACATCCAAACCTCGCCAATTAGCTACCATTTCAGGTGTTAAGTCCGGAACATACCTACTTCCAATTTGCATAAGCTCTTGAAGTTTTCTCTCAAATTCTTGAGGAACAAATTCCACTTCTCTATTCACATCAAGCAAATCTGCATCTGCAACACAGGTAGACACAAACTCATCGTGTAAGATATACCCAGTCTCTTCACGAATCCTAATAAAGTAATCTCGAATGTCTTGAGAAAGCCCCCTGTAAAAACTTGATTCGCTCAAATGCCTACCCTCAGTTGCGCTACCTATTGGCATATTACCTCGCATACTACGTCCAGACTCAACAAGAGCATCTGAATTCCTATAGGCATTAACTAACCTTGCTATAGTATTGAGTCTCAAGAATTCTATAAAAACATCTGCGCCACCCTCATCATCAAGAGACTTTGCTTTGAGGTATAAATCTCTAACAACGCCAAAATCATCACTTGTGGGATCAAATAATGCAACTCGCGCACGCGTGCGCATTTTGATTATCTCATCAGATATGCCCTGAGCTTGGCGAGCTATTCGACTCAATTTTTGATCTCTTAGCGGTGAAGTGCGATGCAATCTTCCAAGCGACCTCTCAATTTGTGGGTGTGTAAATATCGCCCTCACCCCTGCCTCAATATCAAATCCCTGTAGTAAGTCAAATTGGCCACTGTTGACATCTGCAGCAACATGCAAATCATCAACAAAGTTTCCAGAATACACATTAAATAGCCACGACAACTCTTGCTCATAGCCAAATTCGCCCTGTACAACTCTTGAAAACTGTTGTACCACGGAGTCGCCCAATAAGTACCTATAAACATCCACAAACCTATCAAATCTTCTTGCAAATCGCTCATTCACATACCCAACTGACGCCCTAACAGGATGATTTTCATAATCGCCAATTGCTTTGCTATGATTTAATGATGCAATCATCCTGAGAATTGTTGCTATCTCTTGACTTACTGGATCGCCAAAATCTCTACTCAAACCCTGCACAATATCATGACTCCTAGAAAGCTTATCCATAGCTTGTCTGACTGATAGACACTCATTTGGAAGCCTATTCAAACCTGAAAAATCATGGAAAGATCTAGCAATTGCTCGTAGTTCACTTCTAAGAGCCGCGTCCTCATGCTCCATCTCGCTTGCATTTGCAAATGATGCAGAAATATTTGGCCTTGTAGATATGTGTGATTCAATCCTTGACGCTACAGCGCTTGCTATTGGTGGGTCTATGGGTATTGCAAGATCAAGAAAAGTATATGAACCATCCTCCTGCAGTGCAACCGGCTCATGCTCGAATCCTGCCATTAATTGTATTGATTCTCTTACAAACGCAGATAATGCAACTCCAGGCGCATATTCACGCAACATTACAACTGCAAAAGTTGGTACTGTTACCTCAATACCTATTGACATTTGATCATATCCGAGATCTGGACCAAGGATCAACAATTTGCCACCATCGTCGCCCCCCTGAGCGGAAGGCTCATCTGAGGATTGCTGAAGAGTAATTTCATAAGTCTGATATCTGCCATCAGGAAGTCTTTGAGCTTCGCGAAGATTGCCAGTTAGTGCAACTGCGCCTAATTTTATAGCCTCAAGAATTAATCCAGATGTGTCAAGTGAGATCTCATCAAGCCGTCTATGCGTATCGGGAGAGAGTATTGTTAAAACTTTCCTATTCTCGGCTTCGTTTTGTAGTCCTCCCTCACCCAATCGTCCTGGCCTTGGTCTTTGGTGTCCTCTAAATTTACTCTCTTTTGTCATAAAGCCTATTTTACTATATTATAGGCTTGTATACAACTACCTTATCGCATCTTTGTAGCTCTCAAGGTTCTCAACGGCCAGCCCCACCCCGCGAATGACACAAAACAATGGTTCCTCAGCGACAAATGCCGCAACTCCTAGATTATGGGTGAAAAACTTATCCATGTTCTTCAAACATGAAGTGCCACCTGACAAAACAATACCACGATCAACAATGTCTGAGGCAAGCTCGGGTGGCGTTTGAGATAATACCTCCTTTACTCCCTCGAGTATTTGCTTTAATGGCTTCTGGATGCTCTCGCTTATGTCTTTCTCCGTTACGTGGATTATTTTTGGCAGGCCTGTTTGAAAATCCCGTCCTTTAACTTCAAATGTTGTGCTCTCTGACGCTGAGTCAAGAAATGCGTTGCCAATCTTAATCTTCACATCCTCAGCCGTCCTGTCACCCACTACAATTGAATGATGACGTTTAAGATGTGCCGCTATCGCCTCGTCAATCTTAGTACCAGCAACTCGCACGCTTTTATACACCACTAGTTGTCCAAGGGAGATTACCGCAATCTCTGCAGTTCCTCCTCCAATATTGACAATCATATGACCCGATGCTTGTGAGATGGGGATCTTTGCTCCTATTGCAGCGGCCAAGGGCTCTTCCATAAGATACACCTCTGTTGCTCCAGCAGATCGACAAGCAGCAACAACCGCGCGCTTCTCAACCTGCGTTGAGCCCCCGGGGATTGAGATCATCAGATCAATTCTAAATGTAAGACCTTTAATTGACTTCTTTATAAAATAAGACACCATTGCCTCGCAAATCGTATAATCGGCAATAACCCCTTCTTTTAAAGGGCGAGATGCAATAATACTCCCAGGAGTCCGACCAAGCATTTCCTTTGCATCCTCACCAACTGCCAATATTTGTTTAGTATCCTGTGAATATGCAACAACTGTTGGCTCATTTAAAACAATTCCACGCCCAGCCAAATAAACCAACGTATTTGCAGTCCCAAGATCTATGGCTATCTTTTTCCTTAGATTCATTTTGGTAGTATAATATATCTATCACATAAACAGTTTATTTATTGTGATATATAAATAGTATAGTACGATCATGAAGTTTCATTCAATTTTTAAACGAATCTTAATCCTTGCGCTATTTATCGTGGTGTTGATTGGGATGATAATATTGGGTCGTGGATATAGAATAAACGTTGAGCAAAAAGAACTCAACGCAACAGCAATCCTCGTTGCCAACTCCACACCCGATGGCGCAAAAGTTATGATAAACGGCCAGCTCAAGGGGGCAACAGACTCAAACATCTTTCTAACACCTGGAGAATACTTGGTCGAGATCCAAAAGGATGGGTTTACTTCATGGAGTAAAACAATGAAAATCAAAGGTGAGTGGGTTATTAACATTAACCCAAATTTATTCCCTCTCAATCCGTCACTCTCGCCTGTTACAACACTTGGCATTGTCAAAGCACTTGTTTCGCCATCTGGTAATAAGCTTATTTTATTAACTCAAACCGACGACCCTGAAAAAAATGGTATTTATCAACTTGATAACAACAAACGACCAATATCAATCATCAACCCTTTAAAACTTATTGCGCAAGATAGCGTCTTTGGCCAGCAATATGCGCCCGAGTCAGCAACAATTACATTCTCTCCTGATGAGAAGCAAATGCTTATCAGCTTCTCTCCTTCATCAAGCCTAGAAACTTCAACTTATTTACTTGACGTTGACTCTCTTGCAACCCAAGCACTTGACGTTAGTCAGTCAGTACCCGCAATCAAGGCTGCCTGGAGCGCTCAGCAGATAAAGAACACTAAGAAGATTATTGAGACATATAAAAAACCATTTCCAAAAGTCGCGACCGACAACTTTTATGTAATTTCTTTCTCTCCTGATGAGAAGAAGATTTTATATACCGTTAAAAACCCAGTTACACTGCCTGTTATTATAAAGCCCAGACTTATTGCAACAAACCAAACCGAGGAAGTTCGCAATCTAGTCCCAGGCGAGCTTTATGTTTATGACAAAACGGAAGATAAGAACTTTAAGATTGAAACACCACTTGCCGATGACGTCTCAAACACCCAATCTGTTCTTTGGTACACCGATTCCAATCATTTAGTGGTGAGACAAGATAAGAATATCGCTGTTGTTGATTATGATGGAACCAACAAACGCGTATTATACGCAGGCCCATTCATGCAAAACTTTTTGTCAGTGTCGTCTGACGGAAGACTCTTTATTCTCGCCAATCTCAACCCTGAAAACAACGAATTCCCAGACCTATACGCAGTTGGGGTTAAATAATCTGTCATGAAAAGACTCAAGCACATCGCACATAAAGTGCGTACTCAACCTGAATTTATCACGATCGTGACTCTAAGGACGCTTGGTAACTTTCTTGTCTTATTGTCACTTTTTATGACATTTAGAACGTTTCAGAAACCCGTTACTCAAGAAGTGAGATATCTTGTTGACAAGATAAGCAATAAACAATATGTACTTGCCGATGATGCAGAAGTTGTGTTTGATAAAGATTTTTCTCGGCACAAAGGTAGTGGAGGCTTGGGTAATGTTGGTAATCAAGAAATTGAAGTTATTAAACCAATTGATCCCAATTACAGCATTGTCATTCCAAAAATCAATGCTAATGCGAAGATAGTTCCTAACGTTAACACTGCCGATAAAGCAGGATATCTTGAGGCACTTAATTTGGGAGTTGCTCATGCTGATGGCACTGCAAATCCTGGAGAAGGTGGACACATGTTTTATTTTGCTCACTCAACGGATAACTTCTGGAATATTACTCGATATAATGCAATCTTTTATCTACTCTATAAGCTAGAGCCAGGAGACGATATTAATATTTACTTTAAAGGGAAACGACATAAGTATAGTGTCATTGGACATGAAATTGTTGACCCTTCACAGGTTGAGTACCTAACGAGAAAAACTGACCACGAGTTCATTACGCTTCAAACCTGCTGGCCGCTAGGAACAACATTCAAGCGCTATCTAGTCTTTGCTAAACCAATTTAACTAGTTAACAACTTCTTGAAGAGCTTGGATAAATAGATCAAGGTCATCCCTTGTATGAAGGCTCGAGGGCATAACTCGAAGTCTCGCTTTCCCCCTTGCAACCATAGGAAATTTAATAGTCGAAACCATAATCCCCTTCTCCTTTAAAGCAGCACTTATCCTTATGGCTCTCTCTTCATCACCAATCATAACTGGTGTAATGGGAGTTTGAGTTTGGCCGATATCAAATCCAAGTTTTTTAAGGTTCTCTTGTAAATATCGAGCATTTTCCCATAACTTAACTACACGTTCGTCAGTTTCTTCGATTATATTAATTGCTTCAATAAGTGCAGCTGTGTCGGGAACTGAGAGTCCGTTCGTAAAAAGGAACTGTCGTGCCTTTTGTTTTAATAAATCTATTGCATCTTCTTTACCAGTTACAAACCCACCAACTACTCCAAATGCTTTTGACAACGTCCCAACTTCAAAATCGATACTATCATGTAAGCCAAAATGATCAACAACACCCCGACCATACTTTCCCAATACACCCTCGCCATGCGCGTCATCAACCATTACAAAAGCTCCAATGCGTTTGGCGACCTCTACAAGCTTATCAAGCGGCGCGATGTCTCCATCCATTGAAAAAACACCGTCTGTCACCAAAATACATCGTCTCTCCGTGCCATCGTCTTTTTTTGTATTGAGAAGTTTCTCAATCTCTGGCATTTGGCGTTCTAAATCAGATATATCAGCATGTTTGTAAATAATTATTTGTAACGCCCGACAACTTTATTGCATCTATGATTGATGCATGATTCAATTCATCTGAAATAACAACATCTTCTTTAGATAGTATCGTCTGAATAACCGCCATATTAGCTAAATAACCACCAGTCACCACAAGCGCTGCCTGAGCATTTTTAAATGATGCTAATTTTCTCTCTAGCTCAATATGAAGCTCATTTGTGCCTATTAGTGCACGAACGGACGAAGTCCCTACACCATATTTGTCTATTGCCTTTTTGACAGCGTCAATTAGTCTTTCATCTGAGGCGAGACCAAGATAGTTATTTGAACAAAGATTAATATAATCCTTGTTTCCAATTGTAATGTGCGAACCTTGTGATGATGCTACAATTGGTGGCTCATTAAAAACTCCATCTGGCTTCAAATGTATCTTTTGCATGCTAGTACTATTAAGTCTATCAAGAAGATTTTTTAAATAACAGTAGCTAATTCTCTCCTGAACTATTAATTGAGCACAAGTAGCACTATCATATAGTATCTAAGTAACTCAATTAACATCAATACGGAATTATTTCAAGAGCACTCATTTAAATCACATATAGGCATTTGGCGATATATGTCATTATTATACTGTGGATATAATCGTTTTGATCTACTCAAACATAATCAAATTACGTCAGTGCTTTTTGTGACGGTTAGCATCTACACAACACTATATAATTTAGGAAAATCATACTATTTCAAACTAAATCATCCATACAGCTCTGGGTCTCCACGACAGTATTACTGCTAAATTTTATTGATTAGCACACAAAATTTTGTCTGATAAATCGAGGCTAAAATCAATATTATTTTCTTGTAGAAATGAGCAGAAGATTAGTATACAGTATGTTTATCATGTTTGTAGTTAT
>CAYNEP010000051.1:0-6437 GCA_964396255.1 uncultured Gammaproteobacteria bacterium
CAGTAATCAAGAACCTCTTCCTCAAGTGAGGCAAAATTAGGAGATTGCGGTAGTGGTCTAAGCATGAGAAGTATTATACTGCAAAATACGATTTGCTATCTAATATTTATATGGTGAATGATGCGTAGTATTGCCTAACTGCGTCGGCAGCTTCAGGAAGAGTAAGTCCTTCTTGAAACACTGGATCTCTCATATGCCTAGCTTCATCTTCATCAAAAAATGGCTTTACTTGTATAGGAAGTGTACCTGGATATGGATGTTTTGCTGCTGGTAGCCAGTCATCAACAAGTGGAATATCAAAAGGCTTCATAAATAATGGAGCCAGTGGTTTTGCCGCTGCGACGACATTAAGATCATCCAGAGTGATTGTCACGCCTCTATTTCTCATATGCACTATATAAGCTCGCTTCAGATCATCGGCTGCCTGTTTCGTCTCTCCATAAATCATACTTCTGCTCCCACTTAAAAAGTCCCAGTTTCTAGAAACCATTAAAATAACATCATCGCTCCACATCGAAAATGACTGTAGATGATCATGAACTCTCTGCCATGAACTTGCGGTTGTTGCTACTATCACATCTCCCAGAGGTCTAACTTCCCTCATAAACTCTAATCCCTGAGGATTGCATATTATTGGAGAATTATTATTAACCAAGACATTGTTAAAATCGACGAGAATAGGACGCTTAAGCCTACGAAGATCATCTAGGACGGTCCAAGCCTCAGCACCACGCCCAAAGGCATCGTTGAGCCGGGCGACTCTTTGAAGTTTTTCATTATCAATTCCTTGTCCCTCTTCGTCACCAGTCATAAGAGCGCTAAAGTAATGCTTATTTTTTTCTTAAAAACGCAGGGATATCAAATTCATCATCAGATGACGAGTCATCATCGTCGAATTTTCTTTTTGGTTCAGTTTCGCTATCTTCTTTTCCAATCGTAAATGCAGGAGACTTATCTTCCTCACGATCGTGCGGAGCTCTTGAGCTTAGCCTTGATAATCTCAACCGATGTTCATCAAATTTTGTTGCGACAACTATGATCTTAACCTGATCCATCATCTTCTCATCAACAACCGCTCCAAAGATAATATCAGCATCAGGATCAGCTGCTTTTGCTATTATCGATGCAGCCTCGTCAACCTCATTCATGGTCATGTCAGGTCCACCGACTATATTAAACAAGACACCCTTAGCTCCCTCCATTGACGTCTCAAGTAATGGAGAAGATATTGCTTGTTTAATTGCCGTTATGGTACGCTTCTCACCAGTGCCAAGCCCAATTCCCATAAGTGCAGTACCGGCATCAGCCATCACGGATCTTACATCTGCAAAATCAACATTAATAAGACCAGGGACCGTGATAAGCTCCGCAATTCCCTTAACGCCTTGATGCAAGACTGCATTAACTCGCTTGAAGGCTTCAATAATGGATGCTTTTGTGTCAATAATCTCAAGTACCTTTTGATTTGGAATAATAATAAGTGTGTCGACAAACTCCTTTAATTTATCGGTTCCCTCCTCTGCCACAATCTTTCGTCTATTACCCTCAAAAGTAAACGGCTTTGTCACAACGCCCACAGTTAGTGCTCCGACTTCTTTACCAATTGATGCAACAACAGGCGCAGCACCCGTTCCCGTGCCTCCGCCTTCACCAGCAGCAATAAATATCATATCTGCACCTTCTAAATGTTCTTTTATTTTTTCCCTTGATTCCTCAGCTGCCTCAAATCCGACTTGAGGGTCACCGCCCGAGCCAAGACCCTTTGTTAAGTGCTCACCGATCTGAACTTTTACGTCTGCTTTGTTGTTAAGAAGTGCTTGAGCATCAGTGTTGAGCGCTATAAACTCCACACCATTTATATCACCCTCATCGATCATCGTTGATATGGCATTACCTCCGCCACCGCCAACGCCGACTACTTTAATTTTTGCAGCTTGCCCTGCGAGTGGTTTTATGAGCATTATGGTATGAATGACTTGAATAAATCTGTAACCTTCCTAAACGATCCTTTCATAGAGAAATTGCGTAATATTTTATCAAAATCTTTAAAGTCCATGCCTGCTTTTTGAACTTCGTCGTGTTTTCCATAGAGCAAAAGTCCTGCCACCGTTGAATATTGAGGATACAACACCTCATCGATAAGTCCTGTTATGTTTCCTGGAACTCCAATTCGTGCCGGAACCCCAATAACACGTTTTGCCGCATCTACAGCGCCAATTGTCAAAGCCCCACCTCCACAAACCACCAAACCAGATGGGATTGATGTAATAAATCCACTTCGCTCAATATGCGCGAGGATTTCATCAAACATCTCATCAAGTCGTGGCCTAATAATACCATCAACAACTGTTTTGTAGGAGATTGAATGAATCTCCTCAGTTAGGCCAAGCTTTGAAACATCAATGTCATCTTTACTTGTTTTTCCAATATTGCCCTCTGCAACAAGTCGTTTGACCTCTCTGCTTGAGAGATAAAGTTTAATTTTTTCAGCACTATCAAGTGACACTCTAAGTCCAACTGCTATATCATTTGTGATATGTCGTGCCCCAAAAGGAACAGAGGATGAGTACGACAAGGCTCCATCTGCAAAGATACAAATATCGATCTTCCCGCCTCTAATGTCAACAACAGCTATTCCGAGTTATTTTTCAGTTTCTGTAACCGACGAGAGGGATGAGGACATGCCTGAGAAAATGTATCCCTGAGTTTTGATACCCAAGTCTGACAGTGTGCGATCAACATTACGTAGGTTTGTCAGACTTGCTGTGATTATATGCGTGTTAACCTCTAATCTAACACCGCTCATTCCAACAGGATTATTAATACCCTCCTGCCCATCAACTATAAACTCTCTTGGAGCAACTTCAATTATCTCTCGGGTTGATGAAAGTGAGATTGCTTTTGCAGCGTCTACTACTCTCAACACATCATCTGCACTAATCTCAGAGTCTGGATTAGCAACAGCCACGACCCCTTGAGAGTTTAACGATTGGATATGCGGCCCACCAACAGAAACATATGCAGTCTGAATCTTAGCACCGGCCATTCGCTCAGCAGCCTCAACTGCCGACTCGATAACCTCAGTAACACGGTTAATATCTACTATCTGCCCTTTTTTGACACCTTTTGAGTCCACACTTGCAAAGCCCATAACCCGCGGCTCATGCTCATCAGGGGAAAGCTTTGCAACAAGGACAGCTATTTTGCTTGAACCTATGTCAATTCCAGTAATTATTTCATCTTTCATGTAGCTATTTAGATTTCAGATGCTTGTTTTTTAGTTATTCGTTTGTAATGTGACAAGAGGCTTGCTAAATCTCAAATCAATTCTCTCAAACTTTCTCCCTTGTGCTCTTAACTGTCTCGTTATGATCTTTAATGTATCAAACTGTCCTTCTTTACTCTTCTTTGTTGTAAACCAGACCTCCTGCCTGCCGCTTTTAAATACTATCACAAATAGATGTGTAATAGCAACCTGGTCGACCTTAAAATCCTTTATTGTCTTAACACGATCTAATAAATAAACCGCATGGCCAATCTCCCGAGATTCAAGTACATCTCCAACAGTATATGTTTCAAAAGGATATTTTGTAAAGTACTCAATAACTGGCATATTTTTTTGGAGATCTCTTTTTTTGGCAATTATCCTTGCTGTTGGTGAGAGTGTGTACCAACCTTCCGATACTGCAAGTTGAGCAGCAGGCTTAGCTGCAACGGCAGATATATACAGCGTATTTGGATATTCCTTACTGATATACATAGACTTAATACTTGGATTCACGCGCATAAGATGCTTTTCTACCTTTGAAGCATTGAGAGAAAATAAATATGATCTTGATAAAAGCTCAACGCCTTTTATTGACGTTACGCCACTTAGCTTAATTGTTGAGATACGAAACTGAGACAAAATTAGAATGCACAAAAATGCTAAAGCACATGTTCCTACAATAAATAAAACCACGGGAATTATTCGACGAATAATCCTTTTCATTGCAAGGGTCAATTTTCTTAACATTAGATTTAAGACTTTTGAATGCAGTCAACAATCCGCGACGCGCTATCTGTAATAATGTATCCCTGAAGACTCGCTAGATTACGCACCATTCCAACTCTCGTTTTATAGACATCAACTATCAGATCATATAAATCATCAGAAGGACTTTCTTGATTAAAAATTTTTGCAGCTCCAGAATTACTTAGTAACTGAGCGTGTAAATATTGTTCATTAAAGCTCGAATGTGGCAACGGCACAAGCACAGATGGTTTTTTTAAAGCTATTAGCTCAAGAATTGAATTTGCACCAGACCTTGATACGACAACATCAGCACAGTTGAAAACATAGCCGATATCATCAGTTGAAATGTGTTCATAAACACGATAATTTGACTCCTCCTTCTTCTTTAGTCGATCATAATCATTAAACTGAGGAGTGTTTCCTGTCTGGTGAACAACGTAAAATTTATCAAGCAACCGAGGTAGGAGCGACTCAATATGACGGTTTAATATATGAGATCCCAAATTGCCACCCGTCACATACACTACGGGCAAATCAGTATTAATATTCAATGACGCATCCTTAGTGCTAAAGAGCGCACTTCTTATCGGGTTTCCGGTCACAATTACTTTTTTTTGTGGGAAGAATGCTTTCGATTGCTTGAATGTAACAAATACTCTTCTTGCAAAGCGGGATAAAATTCTATTTGTAATCCCAGGTACCATTACCTGCTCATGAGTAAAGACGGGTATTGAAAAGATTGATCCTGCAACTGCAATTGGCAAGCCGATATATCCACCAAATGAAAGAATTTTATCTGGCTTTTCTTTTTTTACAATCGTCATCGCCTCTAAAAATCCCCATGGAATCTTCAAAAGATGCAGAACGCTTTGGAAAGATAATACTCGACTAAACCGACCAGCATTTAGGTGGATTAAGCGAGCTCCAGCTTGTTCAAGCATCTTAGATTCCATTGTCTTGGCATTCTTCATATAGCTATATGACCTCCCAACAAAAACAACTTCTATGCCACGCTTTCTACATTCTTCATAAACCGCAAGTGCAGGTGTAATATGGCCGCCTGTGATGAGTATTTTCATAAGTTGTTCTTCCTGGCAATATTTAAGACTATTCCCATAAGTATATAAAATACCAGTAGGTTAGAACCTCCGTATGATACAAAAGGTAAGGGAACGCCCGTTAAGGGAAGAAGACTCACCATTCCAGACAAATTTATAACAACATGCAGCGAAACCAAACAAAACACAGCGCTTGATAATAGTTGTCCGAATCGATCAGGACAATTTCTAGCAACTCTGTAGAGCGCATAGAGCAAATACATATAGGCTATAATAATTGCAAGGGCCCCAATAAACCCCGTCTCCTCACCTATAATTGCAAAAATCGAATCAGTATGTGCTTCTGGCAAAAATTGATACTTTTGCCTAGATTCCGAGAACCCACGACCAAGCAACCCCCCAGCTGATAAGGAAATTAAGATCTGGTTTAGATGATAACTAATCCCCTGGGTGTCATGAGATGGGTTTAAGAACGTCAGAAGCCGTCTCATGCGATAAGGTGAAGTTTGAATAAGTAAAAATAAAGCACCAAATGCAAATGGTGATGATAAGAAAAGATACTTCAAATCTTCACCAGCCAATATATACATACAAACAGACAACATAACAATAATTGTTGTCGTCCCCAAGTCAGGCTGACTCATAATAAGCGCAACCATAAATGCTAATAATCCTGCAAATGACAAGAAGCGCCCCTTCTCCTTTTTTAAAAACCAGGATGCCAGATACAATATCATAGCTAGTTTGGTGAATTCTGTTGGCTGAAAAGTAAACCCTGCAATTGAGATCCATCTTCGCGCACCCAACACGGGATTTGTAATATGGGGAATAATGACAAGAATGAGCGCTAGTATTGCTGCGATTAGTGCAGGTATTGCAAGTTTATAAAGATGTTTATAATTAAATCGAGAGAAAAAGATCATCAAAACTATTCCCACAACAAAAAGCACTCCTTGTCTCTTGAGATAGTAGAAACTATCTCCCAACTCTCTAAATGCACTTACAGAGGATGCCTCAAAAATAAAAAATAGCCCCACTGTTGTAAGCGCTATTGGTAAGAAGAAAATAATGCTTGTTAGTTTTTGCTTGGTTTTGGTAATCGCCCTACTCAGAAGCCTCGTCTTTTTCATAGTGTCTTACAAGCTTAACAAAATCATCGCCACGTTGGGGGAAATTATCATACATGAGAAAACTCGGAGCCCCAGGAGATAATAAACATTTTTGGCCAGAAGGTGTATGTTCAAATGCCAATTTAACAGCCTCTCTCATTGAGCTTGCTTGAAATATCTTAATGGAAGTGACACACCTAGCATGAAGTTCATTTACAAGCAGCACACCAGTGTCTGGAAAAACAATAAGTACTT
>CAYNEP010000052.1:0-6291 GCA_964396255.1 uncultured Gammaproteobacteria bacterium
ATTGAGTTTTACTCGAGAGCTTATAGGACTTATGGTACAGGCTCATAATGAAGCACTCATAACGGACGTCAATCAAGACGAGAGCGACCACGTAAGGGGAATTACCCAAACGCACGCTGTTGTTTTTGGATCTCTTGCAGATGCTATAGAGCCACAAAGAAGAGGTGGTGCAGACAAATCAGGCGTTGGGATAAATGCGAGAGTAGATGCACTTGAAGATCGACTCAGAGCTATAGCTCATGAGCTATCACTTGACGATGTCTTTCCATCAAGACGTGAGGCTCTATCATTAGAAAAAGCACAACTTGAGTTTGACCTAGCTGGACTTGAGAGAATTCGAGCTAGAGCAGCAGAGGCAATCGGAATTGAACGAGATCGCATGGCCGAAACAGATCAACTTGCTGGTGAGACTAGAGCAATAGCACTTGAAAGAATTGAGGCGCTGAGTGAAGTGTTAAGATCAGGAGGAGATAGTGCTGGTAACTTAATGAGAATTCTTCAAGCTAGAGATAGACTTGTACAACAAGTTGTTGCTAGTTTATCTTCTGCTGAGGAAGATGGATTAGAAGGGCTTATTGACGCAGCTGTTGCACAGATTGCCGCCCTTGGAGATTTTGATGGAGGAGGGACTGAACCGAACGGCAAAAATACCAACCAACAAACAGGCTCCGGTAATAATGGCAGTACATGGACTGACCAAGACGACATGAATGCTTTTAGCTAGTGTCCGCCTACTGAATTCAAATAAATAGCAAGGCTACTTAGTATATTCGCTACTGACTCTTTTGCATTTCAGCAACAAACGCATCAATGTGAGGCTCGAGCTGTGCTTTGTCAATCTCTCCACTGTCAAATATTCCATTTCTCTCAAACTCATCAACCAATGCATTTACAAGCAATGTCATATCAGCAGACGACCTCACCGCATCATGCACATTTGCTGATTTAAGATCAACGCCATAGGCGACCTCAGTTGCCTCCAAACCAAATACATCCAATACACCAATCATTGTTTGAACTGAGTAATATGTCGAGTGTCTCATTACTGAAGATCCATTTTTTAAACCACCATACATCTCCCTAAATAATTGTCTTATTACATCTGGGTTTGGATCATTTGAATTCTGCGCGTCAATCCACCCCTGAACAATTGGAGCATACCGATCTGTAACAATAGATGACCAACTACCATTTATTTTAATTCTACTTGGACCATCGTGATAAGATCCAATCGCGGCAACAAGAGCCTTCATATATGATGCATACTCAGAACTTCCTGGTTCAGGCACTTCACCCTTGGGTAATTGCGACCCACCCATGCCAACTTCACCCGGGAAAACATCACCGCTCATATAGGCTCCTGCCAAAAAGAATGCAGTCCTAGGCGAATAGATATTACTCAAATCAATCTCATGATCTTGGGCTGCTTGACGATACTTAGCAAGATTGCCATAGGTTGAAATTCTATTCACCACATCAGTTAAAGTTCCTGGCATAAATTGAGTTATTCCCATTGCCCCACTACCACTTATACCATACACATTTAACGCTGACTCACGAAATGCAAACCCAAACAAGGTTACTGGATCAATATTAAACAATAGCTGTCCACTCGTATCTTTGATGTCTGCAGCCTCACGAGCAAACTGCCACATTGCTCGAGCATGAAGTGGAAGACGAAGGGTAATCCCATTTTCATCAAATTGAGCATCTTTTGCCTCAGGAAATTTGTATTCTCCCCGTGATGCCTCAGAAGACTGAACATCCCTTTTTAGTTCTGAACCTTCAACTTGTGAGCCCGCAGCAGCACCAAAATCACGATCTTGTGGAGATGAGCTATATGTGACAATAGGCCCCGATGTTACAGCTCCACTCGTCTCACCCGAGACACTATCGTCCCCAGCAACCACATCTCTAACATAGCTAAGACCATTATATGCGCCTATTGCCAATGCTAAGCCAACAATTACCTGCTGCGCTCGCTCTCTTGGAGTCACACCCCGCCCCATTCGAATACGGACTTTTCCACTTATAAGCTGATCATATGGAGTTGCAGTTTTATAGAATCGTTTTGCTTCGGTTTTTAAACTCATAGTATTGCTTTATTAAATGTTTATGGGCCTTGCTTTTTTGAGCTCCTGAACTAATATAGCCGCTTCTGATAATTTATTTCTAGCTTTTTGGATTTTACTATAATCGCTACAAAATAACCACTACTTACTAATTAGCTTCACATTTAAACTATAGGTTGTTATAATAATCTAAATGACAAATATTGAAGAACTTTTTAAAAGCCGAGTGACTCTTATGACTTTTGTTGTTGGACTTGGTGTGCAAGCGTATATTAATCAACCTCAAACGCATACTTATCAAGTACACCAACCCGGATCTGCATCAGCATTTGAACCCGTTCGTCCACAAATAATTAATGCGCCCATACCTGATGGCTATGTGTCATTAAATGAGGCAGATGATTTGTCCAGATTCACTCAACGTCATAGAGTTGATAACTACATCGAATCTATGAAATACAACTTTGGCTGGTGGGTTGTTAAGGCGGGCAACATACAAGCCTCCTCACTTGATGAGGCAATTAACATAAACGGTGGAGCAGTTGAAGCTGTCATCACTATACAACCGGGCGAAACATTTAACTTTAACGATCAATATGGCATGTCTCATTATGCAGATGGTTACATGCCAGGCCCCAGACTTGGAGGGGGCACAATTAATGGTTCTGGGATATGTAATGTCGCTGAAGGACTATATTCAATAGCAGAAAAACATCCATCACTTTCTGTTAAAGCACCAAGTCGCTATCATTCGCCCATGCCGGAGTTCACTGACCCAGATGAACAAGGCGTAGTAATTGACACCAGCGCGTGGCAGAGTGCTAATTTATACATTACTAACAACGGAGACTTGCCTGTTGAAATTAGATCTAGATTTGACGGTACATACCTCATGTTTGGGACAAATTGAATATGAGTAAAAGATTCTATACAGGCTGTATCGCCGCGGGTTTAGCTGTAGCATTAATCAATCAAATACCCTCGAGTAAAGAGGGGGAGTCAAGCCTGCGCTTGCCGCCTACAACAACACCCATTGAACAAGGAGGACTTATGCAAATTGAGGATGCGGATACAACTTACTGGAAAGAACTTCCTATTGTGCCAGATCTTTCAGGTGAAATTGGTAAACATGTTCGTGAAATTGCAACAGTTGGACAGCAAAATGGGAGAGATATTCGCACAGTAACTCGTGTAGGAGATAGTATGAGTGTTGGGCCATATTACCTTCCAAACAACACCAGTAGTGCAAACTTAGGAGAGTTTGACGAATTGCAGAGAGTGTTAGATACATATCAATTTATTGAAACTAGCTATGCAATTGCGGTGGGTTGGTCAACATTCAGCGTCTTACAGCAACTACCAAATGAACCCGACGGTCAAGACACCCCAATCCTGAAAGAAATAGCTATAAACAATGCAGGCATAACAACTGTTATGTTTGGAGCAAATGATATAGTTATTAAAGATATCAGAGGATTTGAAAGGGACTTAAATGTCATCATCTCCACACTTGTAGATGCTGGAATTGTCCCCATATTGCGAACCATTACCCCACAAAGCGAAGCACGCACGAGCGACACAATACTAGAGGAGTATAACGCAATAATTGCCACAGTTGCCCAGCAACAACGCATACCACTCATCAATACGTGGCGCGCATTTGCAGAGCACTCAATGGTTAATGGTGGACTGATGGCAGATGGTTTACATCCAAATATCTTAAGAGGTGATGATAATAAAGAGCTCCCACTTGACTTCACACCAGAGGGACTATCTCATGGTCACAATGTTCAAAACCTTATTACTCTACAAACTCTTCTAGCACTAAACTACGCACTACAATAGTTAAGTTAACTATGGACGCAAACTAACGATAGGCATACTGCATATGCTATAATCATTTAGTATGTCAGATAGCAACAATCTATTACAACCATTAAAGGGATTTAGAGATTTTATAGGCGATAACGCCAAGGTGCGTTATTGGCTTCAGAACACATTCAGACAAGTTTTTGAAAGAAATGGTTTTGATCCGCTTGAAACTCCTGTATTAGAATACCAAAGTTTGTTACTTGGGAAATATGGTGACGAAGCTGATCGCCTAGTATACACATTCGAAGACAAGGGTGGTCGAAAAGTTGCCATGAGGTACGATCAAACTGTACCAACTGCTCGTGTTATTGCAACAATTAAAGACTCCGTTGCAATGCCATGGAAAAGATATCAAATGCAACTTGTGTGGAGATCTGAAAAACCTCAAAAAGGACGATATCGAGAATTTCTACAGTGTGATATTGATATTTTTGGCACTGACTCACTCCTTGCTGATGCTCAAATTATCTCAACAACCCAAGCATGTTTAGATGCCATTAAACTTCCAAATACAAAAGTATTGCTAAATGATCGACAACTTTTGTTTGATATTATCAGTAACTCAGGCGTTGATGAGTCAATGACATTTTCAGTTATTCAAACCATCGATAAGCTTGATAAAAAAACTGAGGACGAGGTTAAGCAAGAATTAACTGATAAACAAATTCCAGCGCCAACTATTGAAAAATTGTTTGCATCAATTAAAAGTGCTCAGCCAACCCAACGCCTCATCACTATCATGAAATATTTATCTGACTTGGGACTTGATAAGTCAAAAATTGAATTTAGACCATATTTAGCTCGAGGTCTTGATTATTACACTTCAACTATCTTTGAGTATATTGTTGAAGGGACATCGGGATCAGTTGCGGGTGGAGGCCGATATGACAAGCTTATCGGTCAGCTATCTGGAACTCCAATATCAGCGGTTGGTATTGCATTTGGGTTTGATCGGATTCTTGAAGTTGCAGAATCTCTTAAATTACTTCCAAAACAGCTAACCACTACACATGTTTTAGTTGCGATTTTTTCTGAAGACTTAATGGAGAATGCGCTCCAGCTTACTAATATGCTGTTGAAAAATAATGTTGCAGCTGAGCTTTTTAGCGACCAGAATATAAAATTTGAAAAACAACTGAAATATGCAGACAAAAAACAAATTCCCTATGTCGTCTTTATAGGGTCTGATGAGGCTAAAAATAAAACAGTAACGCTTAAAGATATGCAAAACCGCACGCAGGAGACGCTATCAATTGAAAAACTTTTAACAAAACTATGCAAGTAAATCCAAATATCGCCATTATAGAAGTTAACCCCGGAGTCGGAGGAGAGGAGGCTAAAATTTGGGGGATAACTTTGCTTTCCTCATACATGAAATATGCCCAAAAGAAAGGTTACAAAGTTGAACACTGGGAAGAGAACGTCATACAAGTAAAGGGAGAAGGAGCTTACAATAAATTTAAGAAGGAAACTGGAGTTCATAGAGTTCAGCGCGTCCCGACAACTGAGAAACGAGGGCGAGTACATACCTCAACATGCGTAGTTCTTGTCCTTCCTAAAATTATTCAAAGTGATGTTCGAATTAATGAAGGTGATGTTAACTGGGACTTTTTCAGAGCCGGTGGACATGGAGGACAGAATGTTAACAAAGTCGCCTCAGCTGTCAGACTAACTCACAAACCAACAGGGATTGTTGTGGTCTGTTCTCAGGAACGATTCCAACAAGCAAACCGACAGCTTGCCCTTGAGCTTTTGTTAGGAAAACTATACCAACTCGAACAAGAAAAACAATCGGGCTTGAGATTTTCATACGTTAAGGATGTTGGAACAGGGGAGCGAGCAGACAAAATCAGAACATATAATTTCCCTCAAAATAGGTTAACTGATCACCGGGATAACAAAAGCTATCACAACTTAGACGCCATTATCGAGCAAGGTCGATGGGAAAAAGTTCTTGACTTATAGTAGTCTTATAGGTATATTTCTTATATGTCAGAAACAGAAGTTGGAGAAGATAATCGCTACCAAAGATTAATAGACGCCTTGAATGCCGATATTGCCAAAACGAAATTTGGCGAGCCTGCAGCTACCGCAATTCTTGATTACGTAGATCACGAGGAAGCCCGCATCGAACATGAAGCTCATCCAGATGATCTCAAACTTGCAATAAGTCTTGCGCTTGCAGAGGAAAGAATGAATTCAGCTCGCAATAGAGATCCACACTATCACAAAGCTCATTATAGAATGTGGGCAATTATGGAAGATTTTTTCGTAGACGCACCATCACCTGAACAAGCAATTGAGGATCTGAAAGACTGCACGATAGTACTTTGGGATACCCCTTCGA
>CAYNEP010000053.1:0-6280 GCA_964396255.1 uncultured Gammaproteobacteria bacterium
AGCACTCCATTGATAAATGGTTTTCCAATCCAAAACATAACTGGAGTTGCTAAAATAAATGAAATTGTATTAAACACATCCATTGAAAGCGGAAAAGTAGGTAGAAAAGTCAGCCGATGAGAGAGTATTTCCCACATCATGAATATAAATACAGTTACTGCAATAGGCATAACAAAGAAGGTCTTTTGCCTCATTTCTTGAAGTTCTTCGAACTTTTGCTCTTTGATTTGATTTTGTGGTACGACTTGGGTCGCTTCACTACTGTCTATTGGCGCTTCAATGCCCGTCAGCGTATATCCTAACTTTGAAATTTGTTCGTTCATTTGAAGCAGTCCGATTTTTACAGAATCATACACTATGTCAGCTTTTTCTGTAGCCAGATTAACAGTGCAAGTTGACACTCCTTCAAGCTTTTCCAGCTGTCTTTTAATAACGCTGACGCATGAGGCACAGTGCATACCACTTACTTGAAATATTTTTGTTTCCATATTTTTATGGTGTACCGCCAAACTGATGTGACCATAGACTTATGCCATTGGGCATTTTACCGACCACAACTCGCGTTATTTCTGTATCTGTGGTCGTATCAATCACTGACATATCATCACTTAATAAATTAGTAACGTATGCTCTTTTACCATCATGGGAGACAACAACACCATGTGGAGCAACGCCTGCCTGAATTCGTTGAGCAACTTGTTTATTTTGAACATCGATTTTATACACATAATCACTTGTTGGTTTACCAAAATAATATCCCTGATCGGCAACATATATATATTGTCCGTCCGGCGTCGCGTATAGTTGGATTACACCTTCTGCTTCTGGAGGTAACTGCACATAGTCAACTTCTTGCGTGGATACATCATAAAACGCCACTTGCTTTGTATCATAAACTGACGCAGCAATATATGAGCTATTGGGAATTATTGCTGTTTGGACAACACTTCCGGAAAGTGAAACCGTTGTTGCCGTATTTGATTTAGTATCAATTACTCCAATCCCTTTTCCTCCGATAAGAGCTACATACGCTCTTGTGTCATCTGGAGAAAGCCTCAATCCGTGAGGTTGTGAATCTTTTGCAAAGGAGATAGTTTTCTCGATTGTATATGTTGTCCCGTTTATTTTATATACCAATCCTGTTTCTTGAGCAGTGGCATAAATGTTTTTTCCATCACGAGTTACAATAATATGTGCTAAGTGCTGATCTACATCTGTATCTATTCGTTTTATAATTGCATCTTTTTTAGGATCAATAACGATTATTTGATCCGCAATTTCTTCTTTATTAAGATCACTTGTTTGGATTTCTTCCTCATGTCCACCTAACCCCATAAAATTCGCCGTTACCCACACACTTTGTCCATCTGGAGACACTTGCACATTGTGTGCTGCGAAGTTCATTTTCCTATCTCCGACTGTATTAGTTAAGTCGATTTTGCCAAGAAGTGAGTTATCCTTTGTGTCAACAACTGCAATTGCACCCTCCTCCTCTAGCGCTATGTACAATTTTTCCGCTGATTGGTTGTCTTTAACAGTTAGTGAGTTTTGCGATGTAATCTTATCTGATATAAAACCTAAAGAAAAAATAATGATTATAAAAAAAATCGATATTACAATATATGGCGACTTAAATAATTTCATAATTGCTTTTTTAAGATTTCTTTTGAAAAACTTGCATAACTTCTTTTATAGCTTCATCTTTTCTCCCCTCACCAATTGCATCAGAAACACATTTCGTAAGATGATTTTCAAGTATGAGATTGTCTGTTTGTTTGATAGCTTTTTGCACCGCCTGCGACTGATGAAGGATATCAATACAATACTCATGAATCTCAATCATTTTAATTACCTTATCTAAATGGCCTCTTGCTATTTTGAGCCGGTGCAGTATTCGTTCTTGTGTATCTTTTGGTCTGTATGTCATATATATCCCCCCTATAGGGATAATATACTACATACTGTAGTTTGATGTCAATGGGTAAAAAGGTGAGAGATTTCAATTCCCTTTGGAGCAGAGATGAGAGAGTAAATCTCAATTTCCTGGTTCAAAACTAGACATCTTACTTAGACTAACTCCTTATTACGAGATAAGTTCGGCATTGTACTCAAGAGATTGGATTATCTGAATAATTTGTCCGAGTGTAGTTTTTTGAGAGTCAAATGTGACTACTGTTTGTTGTTTTGCGTAATGAGTGGCAACTTCGGTAACCCCTTCAATATCTTCAATTTCAAAATCAATATTCATAGCGCAACTCGTACAATGCATACCGGTTATTTTTAAAGTTATTGTTTCCATAGTATCAGATGACATTTATTGACGTGCGAAACATTCCCATACTGCACATAATAGCAAGGGGTCCTGGAGAGCTTGGAGCAGTGAATTCGAAGGTATCTGATTTTCCGATAGGAACGACTCTCTGTAAGTTCATTACAGGTATGGTAATTGATTGTGTACATCCGCCACCACCTTGGTTAACGATATTAAGTTTTACTTTTTCTCCGGCTTTGACATTGACTATTGCGGGTTCAGTCTGATACCCACTTTGGGTAATAAGAATTTTTGCTTCATTGACAATGGGCGCATCAGTATTTGTTCCCGCAACAGCACGGTTATTACAAATACTGATCGTGCATTTTATCTCTGTAAATATATTTTCAAGAGTAAAAGAACTACCCGTGAGTGCAATAGCACCATTAAGATTGTAAATAGCAATAAGGATAATGGCTGCGGCAGCGACCTTATTAAAAGTCGCGCTCGCAGATGTTCCGAGTCTCTTTGCAGCATAGCCCAATATGAAAAATAGCGGCGAGGTCCCGAGAATAAACGTAAACATGGTAACCGCTCCAGCAAGTGGTGAACCTGTTGTTATTGCATAGGCCATCATTGCCTGTGTTGCACCGCAGGGAATAAGTACCGTCATCGCCCCAAGAATAGCCGGACCAAATAGCGCTTTACTTTTTGATTGATTTTTTATCAAACGAGTTAAAAATTTTGGTGGCTGGATAGCAAAATAGCGAAAAATTGGATGGACATGTAATAAATTAAGCGCGGTACCGATCATAAAGATTGCGACAACAAACTGCAACATTACTCTGATAGACAGCGATAACTGCAATACTGATCCCAGTGAGCCGAGTAATAATCCAAGTAATGTATATGCGATAAGGCGAGTTACTAAAAAGGATAGAATGGGAACTGCGTGCCCTTTTATTGCTTCATCCTTCAGCTTATCCGACTCTTGTTGGGCAATTGATGAAGCAAGAAGTCCTCCCTGAACTGCTAAGCACGTTAACCCTCCTGCGAAAAGCCCTGTTATAAAAATTGTGGTGATATCCATACGTTGTATTATACCTTATGACTTTAATGCCTTATCAATCATTGGTTTGATTTGATCAATAGGCAATGCGCCATTTATAAACTGCGTTTCTCCTTTGCCATCTATAATAATTGTACCAGGTGTACCAGAGACTCCTTCTTCCGTCCCTTTAGCCATCTGATCTTTTACCTTTTGAGCATATTTCCCCGCATCAAGACAGGACTGAAATTTTACTTGATTAA
Source organism: uncultured Gammaproteobacteria bacterium (assembly GCA_964396255.1). Taxonomy (GTDB): domain Bacteria; phylum Patescibacteriota; class Microgenomatia; order UBA1406; family HO2-37-13b; genus 2-01-FULL-39-19. The sequence continues at coordinate 3,563 of CAYNEP010000053.1, forward strand.
CACCAACTTCAGCCGCAAGCGGTCCAAGCTTGTCAAGCGCAAATCCGCTACCATTTGAGGTTGTTCGTTCATAAATTGCATCAGTATATTTCCAAAATGCATCATTTCCTCCAAGTTCAGCAATACACCATCCTGCTTCTGCTTCCTTTTGGGCATTAGCATGAAAGCTTAGTGGAAAATCTCGATACACCCATCTCACCTTGTCGCCGTATTCTTTCATAATCTGAGTCATAGTTGGGTGAAAACGGGCACAAAAAGGACACTCATAATCAGAATAATTCACGAGTGTTACCTTTGCATTTTTATTTCCCCTGATTCGATCGTCACTGGTTATCTCAGGTTTTTTAGCCGCTTTTTGGGGAGCGTCGGGCTTCGTGCCAGTGTCAGGAGCGTTACCTGCAGGTTGCGTGTTAGCTCCTAAAGCTGCTCCACCTTTTTCAAGATAATTAACTTTTGTCCATAAAGAACCAATAACAAATGCTGCTCCAACGAGCATTATCACAATGACAGTATTACTATTTATAGGAAGCTTTTTTTGAATCGACATAATTTATTCAATATATTTATAACTTTACTACATACTGTAGTAAAAATATCCTAGGATGTCAATAGATTAAAATACTATAGACCTGTTGCCGGCGTATATGGAGTTGACATGGTTGAAACAGGAGTCATACGTTGCATTTCCTGCAGATTAGTCTTGCATTGAACAGCGCATTGCTCATTATTCACACAAACCATAATCGCATCCTGCCCTTTTGTATGGAGTTCAATAGCATGTACTGGTGTGAGTGTCAAGCCTAACAACATAAGGATAGAACAAATACTTATACTGATATTTTTTGCACTATATGTAGAAGTGAATTTCTTTTTGAAAAATAATGACTCTATTCGTGCCTCAAGTGTATCAGCTGCTGCAAGTGAGGGAAAATAGGCGAACGCTGGTTGTGGGTGCTTTAATAGTTTCTTAAGAACTGTCGCAACAAACTGATGTTTTTCACCATCGGCTGCATACCTATCGGCAGCAATCTCACGTTCGATTCTGAAATTTCTGACCAGATCTGCCAGTAGTGGAAGCAAGGGAAATGTTTTTTCAATTACATGTGCACACAATATTGTACGGTTATCGTTGTGTATGAGATGATGCTTTTCATGCTTTAAAATTACTTCAAGTTCCTGACGGGAGCTAAGCTTTATCAATCCTGTGGATATATAAATCTTTGAATTGAGTAATCCATAACAAAGCGCTAGTGGTTGATTGTTGTTAACAACAGCTACTTTCCCGGTAAGATGAAGTTTTCGTATCAGTTTATCGAAAGGTAACGAGTGGTAAGCTATTTTTTGTTGATTTAAGTTTCGTGCAATGAATAACAGTTGGACAATGGTTACTCCAAGTCGAAGGGCGATGAAAAAGAGAATAAGGAAAACCGGTATGACGAAAACAAGATTTGAATTTTGCGGAAGATTACCGATATTTATGGATTTAATAATTTCTTGACAATAAAAAATAGTGGTGTGAAGAAGAAGCGGCGCATATTTTCGAGTTAAGATACCCAATAATCCGATAAGCAGTACAAAGCAGACCCCTATTTGCATAATGGAGCTATTTATGTTTTTTTTCATACATATCAAGCAGCTGTAAAAAATATTCCTTCTTTTTCTTCGGCAATTTATCAACCGATTGTGCAAAAGAGGCAAGAGCTGCATCTCCAAACGATTGAATAAATTTGGTTAAGAAAGATTGAGCAACCGTTTTACTCATATCATCTTTTGTAAGAGTAGGGCTATAAGTTATTGAGAATCCCTCGCCTTTTTTTTTGAGAGCTCCCTTCTCAGTAAGACGGGTTACAATAGTTGCAATGGTTGTGTATGCAAGTGGTTTTGATTTGCTGATTTGATCAGTTATTTCGCGAATAGAACAGTGACCAAGATCCCACACAATTTCCATAACTTCCAATTCAAGTTTGCTGAGTGGTTTGATTTTCATAGCTACTACATATTGTAGATACCAGTATGGATAATTACAAGTTCATAATTTTGTGTTATATTATCGAAACAAAATTAAGAAATAAAAAAATAGAAATAAGCAGATATGAATTATGCCTGTTAGAAGTCCAGGAACATATTGTTTAACAGAAGCCGCCCATACAACATGTTGGATTCCATTTGCAAACATCAAAACCATGAAAAAAGCTTGAAAATAGTTTCTATATGCAAATACCGGGATCAGCAAAACGCTTATCCAGAATAGATTAAATACTATTTCAAACGATAAAAAAATTCGAAAAGGTAATCTAATTAGATACCATTTTTTATGAAAGCCCGTGACAAGTTCTTCGATTGAGTGTAGTAATTGAATCAGAAGTACCAAAGTATAAAAGAATGATAACTGATCCATAAAATTGATTGTATCAAAGAACTCCTTTTCGTAGTTTAGTTATTCAAAAAGAATAGATATTGATCTCACATATATGAAAAGTAAGCCCCAATAAGCTCTTTTTTCGAAAGCTTAGAACCATGAGCGTTTCTCTTCAAGACTTTTTCGATGCTTTTCATGTCTCCAGGCCTCTTTTACGATATCGAACCATTTCCTCGATTTTTTAACAAGCCCTAACAGCCTAAACTGAGAGGGTGGATGGGGCTTGGAGCAACCGAAGGCTCTATGCGGAGAGGGCGAGATTCGAACTCGCGGTCCCTATTCAGGACAAAGGTTTTCAA
>CAYNEP010000054.1:0-6230 GCA_964396255.1 uncultured Gammaproteobacteria bacterium
ATGAGAAACTAAAAGAATCAATCGAAGCACGAAACCAAGCTGACAGTTTGATCTATACAGCAGAGAAATCCTTAAAAGATGAGGGTGATAAGATCAAGGAAGAGCTTAAAGTCGAGGTCGAGGAGAAAATCAAAGCTCTAAAAGAAATCCTTGATAAAGGAGAGAAAGAGGAGCTTGTGAAAAAAACACAAGAATTGTCAGAATCACTCCAGAAAGTTGGTCAGGAGGCATATAAAAATCAACAGCAAACAGCTGAAGACGCCAAGGCAACCGGCGAGTCAACTGACTCAACTGATGAGAAAAAAGTTGACGATAAAAAAGTCGAAGAGGGTGAAGTTGTTGAAGAATAACACACTTGACCCACAACCTAATTATTTATGGCTCAAACATACTATGACATTCTTGGTGTGTCTCAAAAGGCAACAGACGCAGAAATAAAATCTGCTTATCGCAAGCAGGCTTTAAAATGGCATCCAGATCGTAATAAAGAATCTGGCGCTGAGGAAAAATTCAAAGAGGTCACCAAGGCATATGAAGTCTTGTCTGACCCTCAAAAGAAAAGTCAGTATGATGCAGTTGGTCATGATGGATATACCTCTGGAGGCTTTGGTGGGGGAGCGCCAGGTGGAGGGGGAGGATATTCTCAGCAAGGACCCTTTAGCTACACTTACTCCACATCTGGTGGCGGCAATCCATTTGAGGGAACCGATTTTGGTGGCTTCTCCGACCCATTTGAAATATTTGAACAGTTTTTTGGTTTTAAAAATACCGGCAGTAGAGCACAATCACGTCGACAGATCTATCAACTCGAGATTGACTTTAAAGACATAATCAAGGGAGCAACAAAAACCGTCTCAATTGGTGGTAAGAAAAAAACAATTAAAATTCCCGCAGGTGTTGACAATGGCATGAGGTTGAGATTCTCTGACTTTGATATTCAGTTTATCGTGCGCCCAACGAATAAATTTGAACGTCGAGGGCAAGATGTCATAACACATGTTAGCCTTCCCTTCACAACAGCAATTTTAGGCGGAACTGTTGAGATCGAAACACTTGATGAGAAGAAAGTGAAGCTTAAAGTAAAACCCGCAACGCCTCCAGGCACCATGATGCGACTTAAAGAAAAAGGACTCCCCTATGTCAATAGTAATCAAAAAGGAGATCATTACATCGCATTTGAAATAACGTTCCCAGACAAGCTATCTCGTCGTCAAAAACAACTCCTTGAGGAGTTCGAGAAAGAAAGTTAAAACACTTGTAGTACAATATATTTCATGAAAATCAACGCTGGAAGCTTAAAGAAAGGAACCTGTCTTAATCTTGAGGATGAGATCTATATCGTCCTAAAGGCAGATCACAATTTTCGCGGTCGGGGAGCGGCATATCTCAAAACGAGAATCAGGAACATAAAAACTGGATCTGTACTTGACAGAACATTTCGAGGCGACGAATTGGTTGAAGTTGTTGAGGTTGAAACCATAGCATTGCAATATTTATATGCAGACAATCAAGATCTTTACTTTATGAATAACCGATCATACGAACAATTCACCATTAACAAAAGTGTTGTTGGCGATTTAGTCGACTATCTCAAGGAAGGTCAAGCACTGCATGTGAGTTTTCATGAGGGAATGCCTTTGACTATTATTCCACCAAAAAGCGTCACGTTAAGAGTCGCACAAGCTGATGATGCTGACAAAGGAGACACTACGGGTTCAGCTCGAAAGATTGTTACAATGGAAACTGGTGCAAAAGTTAAGGTGCCACTTTTTATCAAACAAGACGAGATGATCGTTGTTTCACCTGAAACTGGAGAATATGTTGAAAGAGCTTGATACTACCAGTTCTTCTGTACTCCAAGTAGCACAACCAATAGCTCATGTCCTCTTTACGCTCGTTCTAGGTCTATGCCTCATTGGGATTTTCAAAAGCTCAAACCGAATCTTTTTCAAAAGCCTTAGTGAAAAATCTCGTCTTGCATCATACAAAAAAAGACTTGATACACTTCGAATCTTACTTGATAATGTCGTCACGTTTGGCATTTTCATTCTAACTATCTTGATGATTTTGTCAGACATTGGATTTGATATCACACCAATTCTTGCCTCAGCAGGACTGGTTGGCCTGGCGCTCTCGTTTGGCGCACAGACGCTTGTTCGTGATTTCTTATCGGGATTTTTCCTTATAACAGAAAACCAATATAATGTAGGCGATACAATAGAGGCAAATGACACCAAAGGTGAGGTTGTCAAAATTAATCTTCGCACAACGGTTATTCGCGATAAGAAAGGAAACAAAACGTTCTTGCCAAATTCGAAAATTGAAAAGGTAAAAGTGTTTAAAAATATCCCCCAAAAGGATGTTCAATAAACTCTTACTTATCGCACTCATCCTACTCACCTTCTCATTTATTTCCCGCAATCAAAATACAATAATTGTCCCCTTCCCAACTCCACAAATAACCCTAGCGCTCATCCCCACGCCAACCCACAAACCTGGTGACGTTTATGTTCTGCGCGTTATTGACGGCGATACAATCGTTTTAAACACAGGTGAGAAAGTGCGATATATTGGAGTCAATACACCTGAGATATCAGATAATAAGAATAAAGTTGAGTGCTTTGCTGTTGATGCGTATAACGCAAATAAATCTCTCGTTGAAGGCAAGATTGTAAGACTTGAGAAGGATATTTCAAACACAGATAAATATGATAGGCTACTTCGCTACGTCTACGTTGCTGATCCTTCATATGTATCAACACCAGGTGGACAGATAAAAGAACTATTTGTAAATGACTATCTAGTTAAATATGGCTATGCTCAGGTTGCCACCTATCCCCCAGATGTTAAATTCTACAAGCAACTTTTGAATTCTCAAACTGAGGCAAGATCAAGTCTTCTTGGAATCTGGAAAACATGTAAGAAATAGTAAAAAATAACAGTCAAACTTGCTATTGCTCGCCTAAAATGTCATGATACATCTATGGAAAATACTCCCAGTGAGATACATGATGAACAAATTAATCCAACAACTCAGGTTACTCCACAGATCCATGGCAAAAAAACTATCTTTTATGTTTTGTGCGGTTTAGTAGTTTTTGTTACGCTATTTCTATTTTTATATCAGGCTACACAACAAAATGACGTCAAAGAAAACGCAAAGAATCAAATAACTCCCATAGTTTCAAACATACCAAGTGTCATTACTCCTTATCCTGGATTACTCCAAAGCAATCTCCTATCAAATGACGTCAAAAATCCAAAGCCAATTATCGGCTTAAGTAGAAACTCCATTGAAGAAAAAGAATGTTCGTATTACTTTCTTAAAGACAATAACAAGTTCCCTCCTCACCCAAGCTACAAAAAAATTAACTGTGAAACAAATGAAATGTCAGGTGAGGTCTCAACAAACTTCAGGCAAACTGCAAACCACATTCTTCTGCTCGATATCCCAAACACAAACAAAATACTTGTTTTTGATACACAAAATAACTTTGTTCCAAGTGAATATCCTTTTGATAAGACTGCTTATAATTTCGAAGATGTTAATAAGACGCTCGATTATTGGCTTTTCACTGACGTAAATAACGCAATGCATTTCTCTATTCTTAACTCCGATGCTAAGACGCTTCATGAGTTTGATTATGAAACCCAAGGATATCAATTATTTGATACTTTGATTGATTCGGTAAATAACGGAGCAGTCTTTCTCTCAAGAAAATTCTCAGAAAGAGGCAGCGAACAGGTTCAAACAAGAATAGATTTTCTAGATTTCCAAACGTATCAAATTAAAACAGTCCTCTCAACTGAACCCATATCAGTTGCTGGTAGGGGTTGTTCATCATCGTCAATTCAATCAGTATCAAAGGGAGAAATTCTACTCAACGCTGACTGCCTCACGTTCCCCACTGAAATTATGACACCTGATGGCATCGCAAAGATTTCCCTCAATTAGAAATCGCTACTCAGCCCGTTGCAATATCGTAATCCTGACTTTATAATAGGTCATCATTCCCCTGTAGCTCAACGGCAGAGCGCCCGACTGTTAATCGGTAGGTTGGAGGTTCGAATCCTCCCGGGGGAGCTAGCATTTTAGATTGTTTCAAGGCTCCATACATATTCAAATCTACCTATAATCGCTGCTCGTGGACCCATTAATATTGTTAAATACGAAATTTTGAGTGTTGTTTGATACAATAACCTTGATGCGGTAGCCGAGACGGATTCAGGTGCCCGTCCGCAAGATGGGAGACGTAGGTTCAATTCCTACCCGCATCTCCATGAATATACAGGAATACATCACATCTCAACTTGAGCTACTCAAGTCTCCATCCGTGCCTGTAACTAAGCCTAAAGATGATGTTGGGCTAGTAGATGCTATTTTTACGACTCTCATGTCAAAGAAATTTAGGAAGTATTCTGTACCCGAAGAGAATCAGAAAATTATCAAATCAGCACTAAAAAATAATATCTCCCATCAGGAACCCGTCCAAATAGTCTGGCCATTTGGAGGCTATAAGCTGTGGCGTTTGGATGAGACACCAGAAGTAGACTGGGCAGAATTATTTACCATGATACACATTGCCAAATGGCTTAAGCCCGTATGCGCCCTATACCCAAAAGGCGTCGAGGTTACTTTCTGGTTTGATGAAGTCGTCATTAGCCAAATGAATAATATTCCTCAGAGTGATCTCGATGCCTATAGGAAGAGTTTTAATGACTTACTTGAGTTTATCGAGCCGTGGTTACCAGAAAATCTAAAGTTTGAAACGTTTCTCGAGCGATCTCAATATGAAAGCAACGAAGCCTTTGAAGAGGGTTTAAAGATCGAAATGGATAACTTAAAAAAAGCTAGAGAAGCTAATCCTGAGCCACTATCAGAAGATGCTATTCGCTCCATCGAGATGAACGTAAAGCTAACTCCAGAGCAAGCTGAAGACCCTCTTTGGAAAGAAAAAATAGATCTCATGCACTACGCTTACTATAATCTCCAAGAGAAACAAAATCGCATAAGGCCATCTTACACAAAAGCAAACATAACTGCCTTTGCTACATTTTTTGAGCCCATGTCATTCCAATAGGAACTACTAAAACTTCAATCGTGCGTTTTTGGGTTGGTGTGGGGGTGTTAAAAAGAAGAGGTGACAGTTTTATTGAAACTATCCTCTCGCCTTCGCAAATAGAAAAAACAAAAACGGAATGGACACCAGTTGAAATTAAGGGTCTTAATGGTAAAAATTTCAAGAAAATCAGGGTAATATAACTCTGTACTATATTTCGAAAAAATCCAATTTTGGTTTAAAACTTCACCAAAGTGGAAAGCATCTTTCTGTTCAGATTTAAAGAAAAATATTCTCTCACCCACTCCTCAGTTCGTGTAGTGACCCAACGTGGGAGCACAATAAAAATAGCCTTGAATTCTTACACCCAATTTAGACTTAATATAACCCCACGTTAACTGCATTACCTTCTTGATATAATGTTTGAATGAAGATCAAACGCATTTTCCTCGTAGTTATTGCGATTCTTTCCGGATTACTGATTAGTGGCTATATTTTATTTCAAATCAGCAAATCCAGATCATTCCAATTTTTCGGCAATATCATTCCCAGAGTAAATACAAGCGAGAAAGTAATTGCGTTAACATTTGACGATGCACCTACAAAGTACTCTGGTGAAGTTGTAGATATATTAAAGGAGAAAGGAATAAAGGCGACATTTTACGCAATCGGGCATAATATCGAACAAAATCCAGACGAGGCTAAATATATTGTTGAAAACGGCAATGAGCTCGGAAATCATTCATATTCACATCAGCGATTCCTGCTTAAATCACCATCGTTTGTTGAATCAGAGATAGAAAAAACCAACGATTTAATTCGCAATACTGGTTATAAAGGGGAAATTACCTTTCGCCCACCATTCGGAAAAAAGTTATTTGCCCTCCCTTGGTACCTTTCCCAACATGGCATCAAAACAATCATGGTAGATGTAGAAGCGGAAACATACATGCCTCAATTGGAAAGTGATAGTGAAAAGACGCGATTTTTGGTTGAATATACAGTAGGGCGAACGCAGCCAGGATCAATTATATTGCTTCATCCTTTTTGCGAAGCATGTTCCAGCAGTAGGCAAGCAGTCGGACAAATAATAGATTTACTTCAATCAAAGGGATATAAATTTGTGACAGTGACTGAATTGCTTTCATACGAAACTAAAGATTGATCACC
>CAYNEP010000055.1:0-6050 GCA_964396255.1 uncultured Gammaproteobacteria bacterium
AAGCGCACTTGAGGTAGGAATTACCAAAATACTTAAAAACAAGGTAAAATATAAGTCTTATTCAAGGAACATTGACAAGTATATAAAAAAATATGACACCTTCCAACCATATTGAGACGATTCTTAACTGCGAACCAGACCCGGCTTTTGAGGAACGAGCCCGTTTTATCGTACAAGCGATTGAAAAACAAAAATCTAAACGTATTCTCGATATCGGATGTGGTCGTGGATTTTACATTCGTCTTTTTACATTGCTTAAATTCCCTAAAAAAATCGTAGGTGTTGATCAAAAACAATCATATCTAAGAAAAATCGAAAACCTCAATAAAAACGATAAAAGAGTCAGTGTCCTTGTTGGGTCAATCTACAGACTGCCATTCCAAGATGCTAGTTTTGATACTGTCGTTGCGTCAGAAATTTTCGAACATCTTGATAATCCACAAGTTGCCATCAGTGAATGTCGAAGAGTTTTGAGAAAAAAAGGACAACTTATCATAACTGTACCACATAAGAATTTCCCATTCTTTTGGGATCCAATCAATTTTATACTTATGAAATTCCTACACATTCACATTCCAAAACATATTTGGTGGCTTGCAGGTATTTGGGCTGATCACGAAAGGCTATATACTGAAAAGGAGATTAAGAGCTTCCTTACAAAGAATGAATTTAAAATAACTCGCACAAAGAGAATCGTTTCTCACTGCTATCCTTTTGCTCACTTTTTACTCTATGGAATTGGTAAAAATCTTGTTGAAAAATTCAACCTCCCGACATTCGACAGATTTAATTTTAGCATCGTCAAGAAGCCCTCTTTATTTGTAAAAGTATTTAAGTTTCCATCTCAAAAGTGGGACGCTCACATTAGTCAAGATAAAAGGTTTATGAATCTTGCGCTTGTTGGGGTAAAAACCTGATTGAAGCTTATGAAGCACTTTCGGCGCGTCGTCGTGACCTATGGCTTTATTCCAATACGACCTGTATGGTCAATCCTAGATAGGAATATCTTCGTTTTTGTTTCTTTCAAATACTCTAATATCGCCTGCCTTGCACCTTTCCAGAACCCATAATCATCAAGAATTAAAACCCCTCCTCGAACCAGGTCTGGGTACAAAACATTCATGCAGTGCTTCGTTGAAGCATACCAATCAGTATCAATCCTAACCCACGCAAAGCTATCTGACAATTTCTTTTTCTTAAGCGTATCTTCGACTTTGCCCTTAATAAAATGGATCTTATCTTTTGGATAGCCCGTTGAATAAAGATTAGCCTTAACCTCACTCAGTGATGCATAACACCATGTTGAACTATTTTTATTGATTTTTACTTTGCTAAATTCGCCCTGAGCAGATACACCTGAATATGACACATCTTTCTTGCTTGGCTCAATCATACCTTCAAATGTATCAAGCAAATATAAATCTCTACCGACGTCGCCCATTTGAATCAACTTAAGCGCCGCTGCCATAATACTTCCCCCTCTCCATACACCACACTCCACTAGTGGCCCTTTGATGTTGTTAGTCACTAAGTACTCAACACTTTCAATTACAGTCATAACCCTCTCGAGGCTCGTCATTGTATAAGGTGCTACTTTCATATATATTTCTCTATCATGTTCTTCAAGCTCAGTTAGCGAAAACCTGACGACATCAACGCCAAAGCGCCTTGTTATACCTCTTACAATCTCTTGTAACTTGTCAAATATGATGTTCATTTTATATACATTCAATAACGCACTTTTAAGAGTTATCTCTTTACAAATTCAAACAATGGGTGGAGTGAAAATCTTGATCCACCTAATTTATTTAAGGTTCGTGTAATTGCGAATTCGCAAATAGACTCAATTGGTGTTAATGCCGCGGTTAGGTAGGTTACGCCTGTTATTGACTTACATTTGAATCCAACACTCTCGACCATAGCCACAATCTCATCAATTGTATAAATTATGTCGATTGGTTGTTTATTAATCAATTGAGGAAGCTTGAATTTATCTGAAAAATATCGTGCAATTCTCCACGGAAAGAAGGAAAAATTGGGAAATGACAAAAATAATACTCCTCCTTTTTTTATTACCCGACTAATTTCTGTAAGAACCTTCTTTGGATCCTCTAGGTGCTCGATGACTTCCAACAATAACACAAAGTTAAAAAAATCATTTTTGTATGGCAAAACACTTGCATCAGCAGAAATAAAATTCCCATTACTGACTCTTCTCTTCATATAGCGTATTGCCACTTCGCTTTGTTCAATTCCATAAATATTGCTTTGATCAATAAGCCTTTCTCGAGCAAGCTTTTCAAGAGCAAATGATTTCCCACAACCAACCTCAAGAATCTTGTCATTATAGTCGATGGCTTTTAATAAACGGGGCATAAGCATGCGATACCATTGGGGAATCATTTTCTCTGTCTTGTTGTAGTAATTATTATCATACCAAACCGCCTGGCTGGATCTTGTCTTCATAGTACCTTCTTAAAAATTGTAACCTTAGGATGATCATATACAGTAAATGCTTCTTCAGACCATTGATCGTCAAATTCTACACAATAAGATGTAGTTGGAACACAAAGCGTAGGATAAGAGGTTAACTCTTTTTCAAAAACATAGGGCAGATTTCCATCAAATAAATCTCTATACCACCTTGACATTAGTGGGTACATTTCCCTCTGAGCCATTATGCTTCCATATCCTCTATTGCTCGACATAACTATGTAATCAGCCTTACTAAGGCTATCTTGAATAATCGTCCATTTTTCTGGATTGTCTGGGGCAAAAACAGGTAATTCCACGACGTTAAATGTTTTATTGGCAACATTGGGCACTCTCAATGGTAACCCGTCGTCCCAATGTTCCATAGTAACAGTCGCGTTTGTTGGAAGATTTTCATACATCCAATATGATGCGATTACCCTCGAATGGGGCACAGTATAGATATGTATAAAGCTTATAGGATAGATAAGTAGTAATACTAAAAAGAGACAGCCAATAATCACCTTGCGAAATTGTAATTTGTGTGCAAGCCACATTGCCCCTTGATAAAATCCAACTCCTGAAAAAACTGCAATAAAAGGATATATGAATAGAAAATAACGCATGCTAGGACTATATCTTGTTGACTGATATAAGAAAAAAACAATAACCCAACCCACTATTATTCGCCATTCCAAATTTCCCTTTCTTATAAGATAATATGTGCCAATGATTAACAGAATGCTCATTTGAATTCCAACTCCAAAAATTAACATATTTTTTAGGGCAAATGTTACAGGTGTGAGATTTCTCCATTGCACAGCTGGTGGAAAATAACCCGCATTATCCGAAGCCAAACTCGCTAGTTGTTTCATATTTTCGATAAAATTTTGAGATAGATAGGGGATAAGAAGGTTTGTTGATTGAAATAAATGCGGATCAGCAATACGAAGGATTACATAAAAAACAAGCACAAACAGTACAACGACAATACTTGTTGTAAAAAAATGTTTATTTACGAATTTAATACTAAGTCTCTCCTTTGGGATAATAATAAATGCTCCTATTAGGGGTAAAACATATACCGCACTAATCTTACATGCCATAGCGCACCCAAACAGACATGATGCGATAAACACATGTCTTAATCTTGATCGAAGATAATATAACAGAGCATAATATATACTTGCTGTCGTACATAATATCATGAGATTGTCTACTGTGTAGAAATGAGATATTTGGATTGGAAGAACCAAAAGCGCATACATTAAAGCTCCTATAAGAGCTACATATGCTGAGACTTTAAGTCTTTCTACGAGCAAAAGTAAAAATCGATAAACAAAAATTAAGGTACCTACATCAAAAAGCGCACTTGCGAAACGACCAAAAATCGCAATACCATCGTATGTGTGATTGCCTGTTAGAAGAGCTCCAATTTTAACAATGGTCACTGGTAGCATGCCATAAACATAGAAGCCAGTGTCCTTATTATAAGGATTCATTGGTGATACAGTAGGGTCGAGATATTCAGAAAAACTTTTTGGTATCGCAAGTCTTTCGGTTACCATAGTTAAGAAACGCTCATCAGGATGAAGGTGTTGATTCTGATCCCAATTAATCCCAATCGTACGAAGATAGAAAGCCACTACGACTATTAAAATCAAAAACAATCTTTGTACTATTTTAGGTGAAACCTTCATGAAATTTAATTAAAGCGTTCAAAATGTAAATGTTGTTTTTTCACACCATTTAATGTGGCAAATTCCCTCAGCCCCTCGACCGCATCCTTACCCCCACACACATACACGTCGCACTCTGATAATGGGACAGGTAGTATTTGATCGACATGCTGTTGGATACGTCCAGAATAAAAGGGATGCTGGAGGGTTATGGTCTCCTTTGATAGGCAGAACGCAAGATGGAAATGTGCGTGTTGTTTTTCCCAATTTAGAAGAGGATTTATCAAATACAAATCGCTCTTTGTTTTAGCTCCCCAAAATAAATAATGATCATGAGTCGTGTTTTGTAGAAGCGATATGTCCAACATTGAAATTAAAGGGGCAATGCCAGTGCCGGTCGCCAAATGGACGACAGGTTTTACGACTGGTTGCATCACAAAAATCCCCGCGGGTCCTTTAAACAGTGCTCTCTGACCAATTGAGAGGTTTAAGAAATACTCAGATGCAAGTCCGCCTTTAAAATACTCAACCACTAAATCAAACACGCGTGTGCTTGGGTTGTAAAATGTTATAGAGTATTGTCTGTACTGACCATTGATATCAAGAAGTAAATACTGCCCTGGCTTATATGTAAATTCTTCGCTTCCTTCTATTTTAAACTGAAGGTAATAAATACCCGGCGCAACTTCTGACCGCGAAACTAATTGTGCATGATACTCAGTTATCATAGTCGAGCTCGTTGAGTCACCTCGGCCTCAACAGTTTCGCGAGCTCGACCATATTTAAGTCGAGATAATTGAATGACTGTTTTGGCAACTTTTTCATTAGACTCCGCTTTAAGTTGGGCCATGTCTTTGGTAAGATCAACTGAAAAAGGTGGAATTGGTGCATTTTGTACACTTGTTCTCATAAATGCCTGAAATCTATCAACGTTAATAAGATCCGCCTCGTTAAACACTGGCTGGAACTCGCGGGCAAGATATGATGCATCAGTAACACCAACTCTAAACGAGATAATCGTGCCAACGTTTCCAAATATTGCATTTTTTATCTCCTCATCCATCTGTCCTATAAATTGATTTGCAACCGTTAATCCCAAACGATATTTTCGAGCTTCTGATAAGATTGTTGCAAAGTCAGGCGTTGCAAAGTTTTGAAATTCGTCAACATATAAAAAGAAATCTCTCCTATCCTCTTCAGGAATCTCTTGCCTTGACATTGCAGCAACCAACAGCTTTGGAATCAGAACAAGTCCTAAAAAGTTTGAGTTCTCCTCGCCCAATCTTCCTTTTGACAGATTGATAAGCAATATCTTTCCCTCATCCATAACCTTTCTAAAATCAAATGCAGACTTCGACTGGCCTATGATATTTCGCATGGTCTTGTTAGTAACAAACCGTCCAAATTTTGAGACGATGTAATCCAAGACTTCTGATTTATGAAAATCTGATGTTTGAGCTATTTGGTCAGTCCAATATCGCCTAACGATAGGATCCTCAACTTTTGGTAGAATCTCTTGAACGTATTTTGCATCCGTTAGGATTCTGACAATTTCAATAAATGTACTACCCGGTTCACACATGACAGTCAACATTGCATTCCTGACTGCATGCTCAAATCGAGGACCAATGATACCCGTTCTCTGAGGATCGTATAGCTTATACATAAGATTAATAATTGCCGTTGTCATAAAATGCTTCTGTTCCTCTGTGTATGCCTCAAGAAGATTAAGTCCCATGGGGCGCTCACCATCTGATGGATCAAAGTAAATAACATCCTCAGCTCGCTCTGGTGGTATATATTTGAGGGCATCCTCAACAAGATCACCATGGGGATCAACAACACAAACGCCATGACCCGCACGAATATCCTGTTTAATCATTTCCTTCAAAAGCTCTG
>CAYNEP010000056.1:0-6028 GCA_964396255.1 uncultured Gammaproteobacteria bacterium
TTTTTGCTCTCATGAGCCCCTCTCCACGTAAAGCTCCAAAAAATAACTGCTCTCTCCACTGGGGAAATAGTCTTCCACTATAAACCATGGCAGATGCAGGCGCCTCAGCTGGCGTCATAACATAGAGTGGATCGACAAACTCTGGCGATGTATAAGCATGTGAAACCTTTGGCCATCCATAGTTTCCTCCTTTTAAAATCTTGTTCAACTCATCTCCTCCACCTGGCCCATCAATTCCTGAAGGACCATGATCTGTTGCAAAAAGTTCGCCAGCATCATTCCATGCAATTCCCTGAACGTTACGTAATCCAAGTGCATATATCGGAGAATCAGGGTATGGATTATCAGCTGGAATAGTCCCATCATTGTTATACCTTAACAACTTTCCGGCATATGAGGAAATATCTTGTGCAAGGCCTCGCTCCGTCATATCTCCTGTTGTCACATAAAATTTTTCATCAGGTCCAAATGCAACTCTACATCCAGCATGAAACTGCGCAGAGGGGAGATCATCAATAAAAGTCACAACGCTACTTAGCGAGCTTTGCCCATCGACTGCTCTTACTACTTTATTGGTCATGACACCATTTTTCTTGTAACTCATGCAAAAATAGAGATAATTATTTTGAACATACAATGGATCTTTAGTCATCCCAAGCAGACCAGCCTCGCCAACATGAGCAACTTCTGAAAATATATGGAGTGGCTGTTTTTGTAGAGTGCCATCAATAATTTGTCTCACGCTTCCACCTCGTTCTGTCACTAACAGTCGTGTATCACTAGTAAAAAGTAGTGTCCATGGAATGTTTAAGTTTGTTGCAAATGTTTGCACGTGAACATCTGGCATTTCCTGCTTTTGGACTTCTTTTACAAGTGGCAGTCTATTGTCAGGCTTAAGATTGGTTATTGACCCTGTCAAGTATGACCTACCCAAAGCAATGGCACTTGCTATAATCAGCACAAGTACTATCATGTATTTTTGATTTTTGATCATATCTAAAAGTATACAACTATGAAGAATAACTCTAAATACCTTCTATTTTTCATACTGGGATTTTTAGCCTTCGCTCTATATAGTTTTATTTCGAGAAATAATGCTAATCCAAAAGGGAATGTTGTTAAATATATGGCTGATGAAGATGAAAATGAAATTATTGAACAAACACTATCAGAACTCAGCATTGAGAGTTTAAGAAAAAGAACTTTTCCCGGAAGTAAAATCGTTGTTGAAGAAACGCTCTCATCTGCAACTGGTTATGACAAATATATTGTGTCTTACATGTCGGATGGGAACAGGATTTATGCACTTATGACAATACCCACCGGCGTCAAGCCCGAATCTGGCTGGCCAGTTGTTGTTTTTAACCATGGGTACATCCCACCAGCACAATACAGAACAACGGAACGATACGTCGCATATCAAGATGCGTTTGCAAAAGCCGGATACATTACGTTCAAGTCAGACTATCGTGGCCATGGAAGCTCAGAAGGTGAACCGTCTGGCGCATATGGATCCGATGGCTACACGATCGACGTCCTTAATGCAGTCTCTTCTCTCAAAAAAGACTCGCGCGTTGATATAGATAACATTGGCATGTGGGGTCATTCTATGGGAGGATACATAACACTTCGCTCAATGGTCACAACTAAAGATATTAAAGTTGGTGTGATATGGGCAGGAGTTGTTGGGTCACACGCAGAGCTTTTAAACAACTGGCGACGCAGATCGCCAAGCTTAACTCCAAGATTACCAACCGGTGCTCGAAGATGGAGAGATGAGCTTGTTGAATCGTATGGAACTCCAGAGAAGAATCCCAAGTTTTGGGATTCAATTTCTGCAACCTCATATATGAAAGATATTTCAGGACCCGTACAAATTCATCATGGCACAAAAGACACCTCGGTACCCATCGAATTTGCAAGAAGCCTTGAGAAACGACTGAAAGATGCAGAAAAGAATGTCGAACTCAATGAATACTTGGGCGATGATCATAATTTGTCGCAATCATTTTCAACTGCAATACAACGATCGGTAGAATTTTTCGATCGTTATCTTAAATAACCAAAGTACTCAAGAAGTATCAAAGAGAGTCCCGTATTTAGCAAAAAACCGGCAATGAGTTGTGCGTGCGTATGGCGCTTTAAAAATAATCTCGCCCAATACATAAGCGGAATAATAAGCGCAAATGGCAATGTTTTGACTCCTGAAAATATAAATAAAAACAATGAGGTAATTGTCGCTATCCCCATATGAAGACTAATTTTCCAGAATAATGTTATTGCAAAACTTGCAAGCATTGTCATAAAAAGCGTGAGCTGGAATTGAAAAATAAATTCATTACCAAACTGTTTGCATAATATGACAGCAATTGAAAAACAAACGGTGATTAACAAAAAGGGCAGTATTCTTTCTTTTCTATTTACGATATCGATATCAGATATTAGCCCATTTTTCATGAGGATTATCAATATCGCAAGAGGAATTATCATTTCAAACAACACTAACAATGACAACATGATCGTCCCCTGCATTCCATTTAAGCCAGATAAGAAGTGACCATAAAACATTAAAAAAATAATGAGTGGAAACCCAAAAATAAGTGAAACAACTTTAGCCAACTTTTCTCTCATGTGATCATTATAACAACGTTGAGTATTTGATTTACTCAATTTTATTTAGGATACTTAACAAATAAGAACAATCTATGGATACATCACACAAAACTGACAAATATGCTGATGATGCAACTGAGAGTGTAGGCGTTTTGACCCGAATGAGAATTCCATGGCTTATTGTGGGTCTAGTAGGTGGTTTTTTTGTGTCATTTATAGTCTCCCGGTTTGAAGGTGCACTTGCTCAAAACATCCACCTAGTTTTTTTCTTACCATTTATCGTGTATATGGGTGATGCTGTTGGAACTCAAACAGAGATTATATATATTAGAAATCTAAACAAGCTTCAAGTATCTTTTATGACGTATCTTCTTAAAGAAATCGCACAAGGCATATTGTTAGGACTTATTTTTGGAACACTTATATTTACAGTCTCATATTTTTGGCTACAAAGTATTGAAACTTCAATCACAGTTGGGGCATCAATGTTTTTAACAATGGCTGTCTCCCCTGCTGTAGCGCTTATTGTTCCTGAGATATTATTCAAAGAACACAGAGACCCAGCCCTTGGCGCAGGGCCATTTACAACAATATTGCAGGATACAATTGGTATATTAATCTACTTTGCAGTAGCCAGCATCGTTCTTTTTAGATAAATCTCAAAGTCCCGACTCTTAAAATAAATGCTATTTTGTAATGATATACGCCTAGTATATTGTTATATCTAGGAAGTAATAACGATATAATCGATGGTACAATAGTACAGTTTTCATAGCCGAAGTAGCTCAGTTGGTAGAGCAATGCTTTCGTAAAGCAGAGGTCGCGGGTTCGACTCCCGCCTTCGGCTCATAACATTATTAGATTTGCTACAATAGTTCAATATGCAATACACATCTCAAAGAAAACTTCCTAAAAATAAAACTCTGTCTTATTTTATTTTACTTATCGTTCTCCTTCTCTTTCTAATAACTCTTGGGCCAACATTATTAATACAAACTTCTGTGTTTATAAACAAGCTCACAACGGGTGGCAAGCTCACAGATACACGTCATACTGATGAGCTTCAAGGAATCCCTGAAGTGACAGATTTGCCAGACGCGACTCACTCAGCTCAAATTTCAATCAACATCATAAACATTAAAGATCGACAAGTAAGTGTTTTGGTGAATGATGTTATCCAGGAAGAATTCTTATCCGATGAAGACCAGAGCGATGTATCGATAACTCTAGACGAAGGTGACAATATATTGGCTGTTGAGTCAAAAGATACTGAGACTAAAGAAGTTAAAAAGTCCCAAAACTATAGAATTGCCTACATTGAATCAAAACCTGAACTCACTATCACATCACCCACTGATGGCACGGTCACAGATAAGCAAGACATCACGATTACAGGCACAGTAGGCTCTGATATCTCAGTACAAGTTAATAATCAGCCTGTTGTAGTCAGTGCTAATGGATCATTTACCACCTCAGTCAAGCTCACAAATGGAGAAAATACGATTAGTGTTGTGGCTCAAAATGCAGCTGGAGCAACTGAGACACAGACTGTTACTGTGTCTTACGAGCCTTAAGGCTCGCATAGCACAACGAAAAGACTATAAAGACAAAACTGACATAAAAAACGTTCTCAAAAATTCCTCCGATAATCAAAACTATTAGCAAACCTCGCTGAATAAAATTTGAAGTTCTCCACAACGTAACAAGCATATAGCCGAATGCAACAAGCCCAAGCACCCCCATTGATACAAGAGTTGTCATATAAGTGGAAGGAAATCCAGACGCACTATTGCCAGACACATACTTTGATATTTTTTCTTTTGCAAATTGAATGCGATTGAATCCAATGCCAATGATAGGATTTTGCTTAAATAAAACTAATCCTTGATTATTCGCCTCGATCCTACTTTGGATGCTAAATATCCTCTCTAGCTTAACCCCCTCTCCTTCAGGACGCGGGAGTGCAAAAAACGTGACCAGAACAACCACGCTTACTCCAAGTAAAAGTGCAATTCTTCTTTGTGCAATACAAATGTACCCAACTATAGAAAGAACAATAATATACGTTATCCTGGAGTACGTTAAGAATAACAACGGAATAAATAACAATGCCATCATCAGATACGTATTACTTAAGCTTTTCTTATACAAAGAAGCGCATGCTAACGCCAACATAATAAAAATGGCACCTGCTGTTGTTGGGTCAAAGAATGTGCCAACTACTCTTGAAACATGGGGGTCCCAGCCAAGGTAGACAAATGGCCAGAAATTTGGAAATACGATATATTGGACATAGGAAAAGGCCAAAGTCATTATGGTTATCACTTTAAGTGATAAGGCAAGATTTTCACTTTTTTCTAGTCCCAATGTTATAAAAAAAGCAAAGTATAGCCATAATCGAAGCAAATATGCCAACCCGATCATATTTTGATAAAGGTCAAATTGAAAAAACAATACAACAAACGATACAAAACCACATGCGACCAATGGCAAGAAAGGCTTGCTTGCAATGAAGATCGCCTTACTTTTATGACGAAGATGTTTGTAAAGCGCGCCTACAACAAAGAGCAGGAGAAAGATGTCGTGAAAGTAAATATGCGCCTGAGTTCCCTCAATAGAAACTCTCTGAAGTTGCCCAAAGGATAGACAAAAAAATAAAAACAAGAGTAAATACTTCACTCTCTAAATGGCATTCCAGCCTGTTGATGAGCATATAACTTTCCTCTGACCAAGAAACTATGAAAGCTCATCATAAATGAATAGACAAATCCAGAGGGACCATCTAAAAATCCAAGTTTTAGAAAGTATGTATAAATAAATTTGCCTAATGGGTAAACAAAAATAGTCATGGCAGATTGTCTGACTCCTTTTTTTGACAATTCCTCTGCCCTCTGCGAACTATATTCATTGATGGATCTTAAAAACTCGACGATTGTTTGGTGAGGGTAGTGATCAAGGAAATTTGTAAGTATCTTCATGTTTCCACTTGTCTGCCATTCTTCATGCACGCTTCCCTCCCAACGCCCAGTACCCTTCTTGACCAAACGGGCAATCCCTCGAGTTCTTGCAGCTTGCGTCTCGCCATACTTTAGCTCCCTCCCCCAAAAATAGTCTCGACGCCTTATGTAATATCCATTTTCCTTTGGATTGCTAGTGAGCACTTTTTTTATCTCTTCTTTTAACTTCTCACTTACAATCTCGTCAGCATCAACATATAAAACCCAATCATACTTAGCTGCACCAAGTGCTCTCATTCGTTGTTGGGAAAAGTCTCCATCTAAAGGGTGGGCAACAACGTGCGCCCCGTGCTTCTGACTGATCGTTGCAGTTTTATCTGTTGAATTATCATCTATCACAACAATCTCATCGCAGAATTGCAAAGTTTTAAGGCAATCCCCAATCACATCCTCTTCAT
>CAYNEP010000057.1:0-5957 GCA_964396255.1 uncultured Gammaproteobacteria bacterium
AAGAAAGGTGAGGGCGTAATGCAAGAGCCAGAAAAGGGGATTAGTTGACCGAAATGTCGTTGTTGATGGTGAGCGTTATGCCCTGAGAAGTCGTCCCGCCAACAGTCACATCCTTAAGTTTGCAAAAATGTGGCAATCCAATACCAGCTGTATCAGCTCTAAAATAACATCCAATTTTGTACTTTTCTCCAGCTGCCAGTGGTCCACCCTGAAAAGACTTAAGAACGTCTTTGGGTATTATTGCTGTTCCACCTGATAATGGGTTGGTATTGCCAATTTCTTTTGCAACGGCATCTAGCCTTAAGCACTTACTCGATGACGTTTTACCAGCTCTAAGAGGGCTTGAGATTCCATCGTACTGGCCAGAAGTAGCATCTGCACCGCAGATAACCGTGTAAAACTGAGAAATCTTCTTATCATTTGAAAAGTTCTTTACTGAATAATTAACAGTAATCTTGTTTGAAATCCCAGTAGATGTATCTGAGCCACTGTTAACCTTAACAGTAAAGTCTTTTTTCTGCGTACCTTCTGATGAAACCTTATCGTACCCAGTGATTGGTCCGAAGTCTTTTCTTTGAGCTGGTCCGCTTAATTGTATATCTGATATAACGACAGCTCTTACTAAGTAGTGGTCATTTTTGACTGCTGGAAGTGTGGCTGTGTATGACCATTGATTGCCTGAGCCAATATTTTTAGCTTGAATTTCGCCAGAACATGAAGTTCCAGGTGTGCATACAGTGCCATTATATTCGACCATGACCGAACTTACCTTTGCGTTGTTTGGCCAGTCAACGGTTACTACTCCATTTAGCTGCATAGTCCCCGCTGGTGCGACCGATCTCAGCCTAACTGTAAAGTTTCTATTTTTGGGGTCTTTTGGATCTACACTTAAGAAGTCTGAGCCATGCTCAATGCTGTCTCTTTGTGCAACGAGTAATCCTGCGGCATTTCTATATTCGACAAATGGTCTTATAGTGTATGGCCCACCATTTTTAAAGAATTCAAATGAGTAATCCCAGATGTTTTGACCAGCTCTTTTAACAGCTACGGCAGTTTGTCTGCAGCCTCTACCCAATTCGCAATTAACTCCAACCGTTTCAATCTTACCACCTGTTGGTAAGCCAGATACGGCTACAGACCCTTTGATAGTTACTTTTTCATTTGGATTGCCTGGATTGCCTGGATTGCCTGGATTGCCTGGATTGCCTCCGTCGCTAAAGTTGATATCTTTGATCTCACAACTCACGTGTGGGTTGCTCTTAGGATCGGTCCACACACAGACTAACATTTTGCCGTTTGGAAGCGAGATGGTTGTTCCGGATGCTGCAACCATGTCGTTACATACTCCGCCCAAGTCATCAAGCAATTTGTCGTGGCATGAATTAATCTGCCATTTCATTTGCAGAGTTCTGCCAGTTCTGTTTGCGTATCGTGCTTCAAGCTCGTCGAGTCCGTTAGCTGTTGGTCTTCTGAATGTTTTGCAGTGTGATGCGTTCTTCTGGTTTGTTCCAGTGCCTGTATCAGCTGCGATGTAGCAGTCGTCACCTTGTGATCCACTCTCCCATACATCAAGCTGGTGGCTTCTTCTGTCGTTGTTGTTATCATCGCCATCTCCAGGCTTGCTAAAGTCGTTGCTTGGAGCTCCGATCAAGCATGAAACATCATCAGATCGTACTGTATAGACGTTTGCATGATATTCCATATCGTCTTCCCATTTGGTTATGTTTCTATCAATTTGTCGTTCTTTATCCCGTCCGAGCTTACATTCTGTTCTTGTGTCAGCATCGTCAGCAACAACACTCTTTGAGCAGACAATTTTGTTATCCTCGTCAACGATATCAATCCAGAATCTATCAATTCCAGCTCGTAGCCCCGAACATGATGATGGGTAGTCCCATGAGATTGCTGCTCTGTTTTCACTTCCGCTCTTGATATCAGCTGTTACATCGCTTGGGCGACATTCTTCCTTAAGAAGTGGGCAGCTACCACCATTTGTTTTTTCTTCCAAAATCCATCCATAGCGATATTGCTCACCACACTTAACATAGAGGTTCTTAAATAGTGGATCATCATTAACGTTGTTACATGCAGTTGTGTCTTTAGATGGGTCGGTGCTGTTGTTGTAGCAGTGTTGGACAACTTTGTATTTTGAAGTGTCATAGTGGAGCATAACGGTTGCGTTATCTCCGCTTACAATGTTGTATTGACTACTTCCCAGTCCACAACATGTGCTTGAGTTAATAGTGCAAACACCACCTGGTTGATTTTTACATGGGTAGTACTGTCCGTTTGAATCAAAATCTCTCCAGTCATTTTGGTCATCTTTAAATGATCGTTCTTCTCGAACTTTATTATTGACCGACCCCCAAATTGATGGGTCAGGACTTCTAAGAGGGGAGAGGTTGCCAGCTGCATCTCTTACCATGACGAATGAAATTGGATTAAAGATACATGCGCCACCCGTTGGTGTTACTTGAATCGTTGTTGGTAGAGCCCCTGTTGGTGTTACTGTTGGTTGTGTGACTTGTCGACATGTAGGATCTTGGAAGTCGGGCAATCTTCTACATTTCATAACTCCTGATATTTCGATGCATGAGAGATCTGCTGGGCAGTTAAGTCCGGCTGATGGATTACATGTGTCGTCACACTTTAAACCTTGTCCATTAGTTGGTGTTACTGTTGGAGGCGTGTTTGTTAAGCTTCCAGTTGGCGTTGGTGTTGCTGTTGGATTGGTATTCTCTCTGCATGTAGGATCAGAGATGTTTTTTGGATTTCGACATCTAAGCGACCCGTCAGCTGTCTGGGCACAGATATTGCCCCCACCACATTGTCCAGCCCCAGTACACAGATCATTACATACTTTGTCACCGCCGCCGCCAGGTGTTGGTGATGGTGTTGGTGTCGGGCACTGACCTGGTCCTCCACATGGTGTTGGAGTTGGGGTAAGTGTTGGATTTTGAATTCCAGTTGGCGATGGTGTTGGTGTTACTTTTGTTCGATTACAAAGTCGTGGGTCATTCCAGATGTCGAAGTTGGTGCCTGCACCACCACCACCTTGTTGGCCGTCTGTTGTGGTGTTGATGTAGAGACAACCGTCTTTGGGCTTCTCAACTGTAAATTGGAAGTAGTTTGTTTTATCTGGTCCTCTAAATCGATCAGGAATAGGGAGTTTTGGATTAAGGGTTGCAAATTGGCCAGTTTGATCACAAACTGGCATTGTGCCTGGGAAAAAGGATGCATGCGTGTCAATAGCAGGTGTTTTGTAGCATACCGGTTTGCCTGGATGCTCTGTTGTTATGTACAACTTTCCTTTATTAGCACCCGATGTCAGATTGCCTGTGTAACAAAAGTTTCCATCAATATGAAGGTATGTTTTTCCACCTCTGGTGACCTCTTCAACATTAAATGTATCGGCAATAATGCGCATACCGCAGTGTATTGGTTGTGGTGCCCCTGTTACTTCACCACTACAATCTTTACCAACCTTTGGTCCTTTTGTCTCGTCAAATGCACAGCGTCCTCCTGCGGCTGATGAGCTCAGCGATTGATTTTGTGTAAGACGGTTTCCAAGCAGCGCGCCAGCTGCTACTATTACGAGCGATGCTACGGTTAGTAGCGTTGCAATTTCTCCTCGTTGTGATGTTGCTTTTCGACTATACATGTGGATGTTTATTTATTTACTTTAATAGTAGCGCCTGATGTGAGCCCAAGTGTGTTTTCTCCATTAATTGCGGTGATTGTGTCATCTTTAGAGAACTGCAAAAGTGTTGCGCTTGCATCTTTCTTTGCAGTTACCTTAAATGTCATAACCTTTCCCGTCTTTAAATCATTTGGATTCGATGGGTCGACTGATCCTGAGAAAGTTATGAGACCTTTTGCTATGTCTGTCTTTCTTTGGATGACTTTCGCAAATACGTCTCCATTTTGAATGTCAGATACCGTTAAGATTTCAGGATCGTAGCTCACAACAACGTCAGCTGCGGTCACAGGGACGTTGTCAAGTTCGACAGTCACTGTTTGCGATGCGCCTACTTTCATTGTTGTATCTGCCATAAGCTTTAAAGATGTTGATGGTTTCTTGCTTGGGGCGAGTTCTTGCTCATTATTAACAACATCTTTTGAACCTGTTGATCCACCTTTGGAGAGGTAGGCTCCGACGAATATGCTTCCAACGAAGAGAATCAAGACGATTCCTGCGATCATTAACTTTTTTTGAGGGTCAAGTGTATTGAAGTCTTTAATGTCTTGACCGAGGGTTTGTGCTGATAGTGTTGATTGTGCCATATAGAGTCACTATTACATACTTCAAAGTTTATGTCAAGAGTTATTTTGTAAGACAGTACACATGATGTAGAAACATATTGACAAAGGCATACGATACTGTCTATTATCAATAGATATGAACATAACACTCTATACAATCGCCAGCAGCCCATTTTGCGTTCAGGCAAAAGAATATTTAACAGCTCACAATCTTCAATTTGAAGAGAAAGATGTTGAGTTTAATAAGGACAATCTTAATGAGATGCTTACGGTCTCTGATCACTTTACAGGAGTTCCTTATATTCATATTGTATTTGATTACGCTACACAGGCAGGATGGAGGGGATTTACTCTTGAAGAGTATGATCAAGTGTTTCAAGCACACGTACAAAATCAAGGGACCGTTCAGTCTAATCAGCCATCGCAAGCGTCAGATCAGCCACAACCAGTTGCGACTGAGCCAGTTCTTCAGACTGAGTCACAGCAACCACAAGAAGAAACGCCTGATTTCCCAGTAGCACTTGAACAGAACGAGCCTGAGTCTCAACCTGAGCCTACAGCTGGGATGTCCTCAGATATTCTAGCGGCCTCAGAGCATGCTACCCCCGAACCAATAGAAAATCAGGCACCAGACCTTTCGCATTTTCAGGCAGACGAGGTGCATCAATCGGCTGAGCCAGCTCAGCAAGGCGGTGATGTTGCAACTTCTGTAGATACGTTGTCAAGCCAACAATCTACGCAGCAGTCAGAACCTCAACAGCAGCTTGGTTCGATCATGGATAATCTCATGCAGCAATCAAATCCAGCACCAACAAATCAACCAAATCAAAATGATGTTCCACAGGAAATTACGACTCAAGAGCCACCAAAACAGATGTTTGGGGTGAGTCAGTCAGCAATGCCCCAAGAACAACCCGACACACAAGTCCAACCTCAAAATGCGTCAACCGTACCTAGCGTCACGATTCCAGATTTCCCAAAATAACCAAAAATAGGTATACTTCGGGTACATTATGTCGACTCCAATTACCATCACATCGCTAGTGCTCTCGTCTGGCGAACTTGAGAAGAGCATGGTTCATCGTGCAAAGCAATGTATGAGACGTGTTTATGACCAAGACACAAGTGAGATATTCTTTCGTTTTACTGCAACACAAAGCCCTATTCATAATGAAGCAGTATTTCTACTTGGTAATGGCAAGATTTACACAGGTACGATTCCTGTTTACGTGACACTGGTTCATTATCTAAATCTTATTTCAAAAGAAGAAATAGAAAGGTATAGTAGGACATTGAAAGAACTCCTACCAATTTCAAATCCAGTTATCTTAGCTGAGGAAAGTGTTGAAACCAGAAGTGGGGATTATACAGCATATCTCAAGTTTGGGAAAGCAAAGGATTTTATGAATCTAAGACGTCGGGTTATCGACGCAAGTCAGTCGTATTTTTCTAAAGAGACATATCAAAAGTATTTTTCAATTCAATATGTGCCTCACTCTACAATTATCTATGATGATGTTGATCGTAAGTCTGTTGCTAAAGTAGCAAGTCTATATAGAGAGTTATTAACATATGGCAGACAATACACTTTTGATGAGATTGTACTATGGAAAACAATATTGAGCGAGAATGGTTCTTGGACACGAGAGAAGGTTGCAAGCTTTAGCCTGTATTAAAGTTTGCGCTTATTTACA
>CAYNEP010000058.1:0-5810 GCA_964396255.1 uncultured Gammaproteobacteria bacterium
ACAAAGTCTCTCATATGGCTCTGCCAAGGGTCATTGCCGCGTACACCCGAGGGCGCACTTCTAAATCTTCCTCCTTTTAAATATTTCATGACAATTTGGTTATAATCTGCCTGGATAATATTCTGGACCATGCTTCCTCCAATCCATTGAGTATACGTTGGGTCAAAGTCAGCATCATAAAATTCATAGAGTCTTTTTATATATTTATCTATCTCGCCTTGAATAATATCTTGAGACATTACTTTGTGTCGATGACCGCCTAGCGGAGTTTTATCAGGACTTGTTAGGGGTTTTATCATTCCAAGTAACATTTCTGATAATGCACTTTGTTCTGGAAGTTGCGTGTGAGGGTATGTTGCGCGAGCATATCTTAAAATTGACAGTTGTAGTTGTGGGTCAGATTGTGAAAAACGAAAAGAATTAAACAGGATTGTCGCCCAATCGTGAGTGGTTAGTTCATTTTCCTTAACCGAACCATGATCTCCTCCTGGCTCAATAGTGTCAGGCATATTAAGATACCGGCAATGTAATATTATAATTAGTCTTAAGCACTGTAAGTATCTCAGTTCTTAATTTATCAACAGCTACTTTTGATAGATTCGCATCGCTTGGGTCTCTGAACAATATATGCAAAAACAGCGATTTACTATCATCATCAATCTGTTTGGGTTCCTCACCTAAAGTCACTTCATAAATAGTTCTATCAAGCGCATGTATAGTTTTTATAACGTCCCCCACTTTAGTTTTTATTGGTGCAACTAATGAAAAGTCTTGAGACACAACTTGTGGTGGTGACGATAGTACAGAGATTGGATCTGAATGCTTACAATTATAAAGCAGTTCGATGTTAATCTGAGCAAACCATGTAGTGGTATCGATAGGTACGATTGTATAGCAGTCATCTGAGATCGCGCGCCCAATCTGGCTAGATAATGTTGCCACAACCCCCTTTATATCAACAAAACTAATTTTGAAAGCAGAGAATAATATTCCAAGTGTTCGTACTTCTTTATATGAATTTTTTTCTTTGAAATATATCTTTCCAATTTCAAAGATCTTTCCAACTTCCCGTTTGTGTTTTTTATAGGTATCTAGAACGGTTAGTAGTGAGTCTTTCATCTGTGTTCTGAGCATTGATTTTTCAGATGTTAATGAATTTTGTAAAACAACGGGCTCGAGCGCACTTTCATTTTCATTTACTAATGGTTCGGTAATATGCTCGTCAAATCCAAGCGCTAGTAGCACGTCTCGTATGGTTTCTTCAAAGTCATACAATTTAGACTGTATGCTTTGTGGGACAGGTGAGGATGGTAATATTGTTGGAATCTTGTCGTATCCGTGCATTCTTACTATCTCCTCTATTAAATCTTCTTCACAGGTTATGTCTGTTCTAAAATAAGGCACTGCAACAGTCATTATGTCAGAAGTTCCTGGTGTAACTTCAAACTCTAAGGATTCTAAATATGCAATCATTTGTTTTTTTTCAATAGTAACTCCTCCGAGCTGGTTAGTCCTTGCGACCGAGACTTTTAATTTAGTTATTGATTTCTTTTGTGGATAAACATCATTACATGATGCAATTGTGCCACCGCATACCTCTTTAATTAAGTACGCAGCTCGACAAAGCGCAATGCTTGTTAGTTGTGGGTGTAAGAACTTTTCAAGTCGAGTAGACGCCTCAGTTCGTAGTGCATGCCTAATACTCGTGCGTCTAATTGAAGCCTGATTGTAGGTCGCTGCCTCTAGGATTATTGATGTAGTTTTAGGTGTAATTCCTGAATTATTTCCACCGATTATGCCAGCTAACGCTATGATGCCACTTTGATCGGTAATAACTAAATCATCAGCAACAAGTGTTAGTTTTTTTTCACCTAATGCAGTAAATTTCTCACCCCTGGCCGCATTTCTTATGGTGATACGACCTTCAAGACGAGCTGCATCAAAGGCATGGAGTGGTTGACCATATTCAATCATGACATAGTTGGTTATATCAACTAGGTTGTTGATAGAATCCATACCATATGAATTGAGTGCATTAATGAGCCACTGTGGTGATGTGGCGATTTTGATTCCATCAATTTTGAGCGTATTAAATCTGTAACACGCATTATCATTCTCAATACTAATCTTGTAGTTTCCTTTTGGACTAAATAAGGCATTTTTTATAGTTGGAGGATATTTTAAAGTGACATTAGCAATTCCAGCAAGCTCGCGAGCTATACCAATAATTGAAAGACAATCAGGTCTATTTTGCCTCACCTCAAGGTCAAGTACCTCTCCTCCGTTAACAAATTGGATTTGTCCATCGAGCATATGGCCAATTGATGTAAGATCCGATGCAATTTCTCGTGCCTCCTTTTTCGTACTAATATATTGTCTAAGCCACTCAAGGGGTACTTTCATAATGTTTTTTGTTTGATAATAAGTTGGCCGTTATAAAGCGTGCGTATATCTTTTATGTTGTTTGAAAGCATAACAAGTCTGTCAAGACCCATGCCAAATGCAAACCCAGTGTATTTTTTTGGGTCAATATTGCAGTGAGATAAAATATTTGGGTGCACCATGCCTGCTCCCAATACCTCTATCCATCCTCTATATTTACATACTTGACAACCAACACCCCCACAGAATGAACATTGGATATCCATTCCTGCTCCTGGCTCAACTTGTGGATAATATTTACATCGAAAACGTGTTTTTGTGTCGTCTCCGTATAAAAACTTCACAAATTCGTTTAAAGTTCCTTTAAGGTGCGCCATGGAGATATTTTGGTCGACGCACAATCCTTCATATTGATAAAACATGGCATTATTTGTAGCGTTTGCAGTCTCGTTTCTATAAACCTTACCCGGCACAACAATCCTTAGTGGTAATTTTTCAATAGTCATTGCGCGTGTTTCAACAGATGAAGTATGGGTTCTAAGCAGATACTCAGGTTCCACAATATACAAGGTGTCTTGAAGCTCGCGTGCGGGGTGATCTTGTGGCAGATTCAATTTTTTGAAATTGTACTCCTCTGTCTCAATTTCTGGCCCTTCGTATACGCTATACCCTAGATATCTGAAAAAGCTATTTATTTTTCGAAGAATTCGTGTTGTTGGATGAAGTTGACCTATGGAAAATTGCGTTCCTGGGAGGCTAGTATCAATTGATTCTAAAATATTTGATTTGAGCTTTTGATTGAACGTTTTTTTTCTAGACTCAATTTTGTCTATTATGTATTCTTTAAGTTCATTTAACATTCGTCCATACGTTCTTTTTTCATCAATTGAGAGGGATATGAGTTGTTTTGCAAGATCGTTAATAATTCCTTTGCGACCAAGATATGATGTTTCTAGATGTTGGAGAGTGGATAATGTGGGGATCTGACTTAATGAAGTATCGAACTCATTTCGAGTTTGTAATAATGCTTGATCCATGTATGAAACGCTTTACTTTTGCGCCGTTTCCACGATCTTTTGAAAGACTGCTGGATAATCGGACGCGAATTTTGCCAAGATTTTTCTATCAATGGCAATGTTGTTGCGTTTCAGCATATGAATAAAATCTCGATATGTCACATTGAGCTCTTTTAGTTTTGCGTTGATTCTGACAATCCATGTCATTCTAAAATCGCGTTTCTTTAGCTTGCGACCATGAAACGCATACTCACCGGCATGTAGCACGGCTTCATGTGCGCTGTTGATAAGAGTTGACCGAGTCATTCGGTATCCTTTAGCAAGCTCAAGCAGCTTGTTGTGTCGACGTCTTGTTACTTTTCCACCTTTTACTCTCATAGTAGTATTGTTTAAATATTTATAGTGCTAACATTTTTTTAATCTTTTTTGCAAATCTTCCCTTTAGTTGTTTGACTTGCTTTAGAGATCTCATTCTACTTTTGCTTTTATTTGAAATATGATGTCGCATGCCATGTCCGCGGTGCAATACTTTACCAGTCTTGGTAATCTTAAACCGCTTTGCAGCGCTCTTTCTTGTTTTTTGTTTCATTTTCATAGTTTATTTCTTATGAACTTTTTTGCGTAACGACAATTGCCATCAAAACCCTACCTTGAAATTGTGGCTCGTTAACAACTTTTACATTGGTGAGACTTGCAATAAAGTTTTTAATAAGCTCCATTGCGCGGTCTCTTCTCATCATTTGCCTACCTTTTAGAGGAAGTCTCACACGAAGTTGATTCCCTTCTTGTAAAAATTCCTCTGCACGACTTTTCAATCGTTCAAGGTCGTGTTCTCCAATAAAAAGAGACAGTTGAACGTCTTTAGTTCCAACTTTCTTCTGTCCTTTTTTACTTTCCTGTTCCTTCTTCTCTTCTTGGTAGATAAACTTATTAAAGTCAATCGCCTTGACGACAGGTGGACGCGCATTTGGCGTTATGAGCACCAAATCAATCTCATTATCCTGCGCATGTTTAAATGCGTCTCCTCTATTGAGGATGCCTACCATGCCTCCCATGTCATCTATCACTCGAAACTCATCTCCTGGTATTCTTTCGTTTATGACAAACTTTCGCTTAAGCTCGAGCGTCGGGTTAGTTCTTTTTCTCAATGTCTTTTTTTAGTTTGTCACTAAACTCATAAAGAGCCACACGACCTAAATCATTTCCCTCTCTAGTTCGTACAGAAAGAAAGATCGTATCGTCAGGCTCTATTTCTTTATCCCCAATTATACATAAGTACGGTACCTTTTGCAACGTAGCATTACGTATTTTAGCCCCAAGTGGTTTGTTGTCTGTGTTAACCTCAACCCGAACACCATTTTTCTTAAGTTCAAGTGCAGCTTTTTGGGCATATTCACTAAATTTATCTGAGACTGGCAAGATAGTAACCTGAATTGGTGACAGCCATAATGGGAAGGCACCACCATAATGTTCAATTAAGAATCCAATAAACCGCTCATGTGATCCCAAAGGTGCTCTATGAATTACTGCGCATAATTCCTTATTTCCCTTATCGTCAACATAGTCTAAATCAAAACGGGTTGGCATATAAAGGTCAAGCTGATTTGTAGAGATTGAAAATACACGTCCTATTGACGAAGTAATATTAAAATCAATTTTTGGACCATAAAAAGCAGCTCCTCCAACATCATCAATACAGTCTATACCAGATCGCTTAATTGCCTTTCTCATCATATCTTCTGCTTTATCCCATAATTTTTTATCACCATGATACTTGTCGCGTTTCTTTTCATCAGGCAAGCCAATAACAATATGATAATTGTCACGAGTGAGACCAAGCGTGTTGTAATAGTACTCATGCAGCTGTAAGACTTTCAAGAATTCTTCTTCCGCCTGGTCAATTCGACAATAAATATGTGCGTCGTTTTGTTGAATTGAGCGAACACGCATTAGGCCCATAAGACTTCCTGAACCTTCATAGCGATAGACCATACCATACTCAGCATATCTCAAAGGAAGGTCTTTATATGAGTGTTGTTGTGACTTGTAGATGATATGGTGGTGCGGGCAGTTCATGCCTTTTAGATAATACTCATGATCATCAATTATCATGGGGCTGTACATATCGTCCTTATAGTAAGGCAGATGACCAGAAGTTAAGTAAAGAGTATCCTTACCAATATGAGGTGTTGAAACACGTTGGTAACCCCATTCCTCTTCGGTTTTCTTTGCCCATTTCTCAAGCTCATCTTTAATTATTGTGCCTCTAGGTGTCCACAATACTAAACCTGGACCTACATCCTCCGAAATTACATAAAGCTGCAAGACTTCATTCAATTTACGATGATCTCTCTTTTTAGCTTCCTCCAGCATTGTTAAATGGTTTTCAAGTTCATCTTTTGTTGGGAAAAT
>CAYNEP010000059.1:0-5747 GCA_964396255.1 uncultured Gammaproteobacteria bacterium
TATGAACAATAATGATCAGTTAAGAAACGTCCAAAAAATCAAAGCCTCCTTCGCGTTAACCGCAATAAATGCCGCATTTCACGAAGCGGAAAAAGTTGGTATAGCAATCTCAGTTGCCATAGTTGATACTTCGCTTAATTTAATTGCCTTTGCCAAAGGCGACGGGGCAACGCCACATAGTGCCCAGACAAGCACTCGCAAAGCCAATACCGCAGCCTCAACAGGCAAACCGAGTGGATGGATGGGACAAGAACTAGCACTCACTCTCCCCTTGGCGTCAGGAAATCTCCTTACTAATGTCCCTGGTGGAATACCTTTGAGATTTGGTGGCGTTCTTGGAGGAGGACTAGGAATTGCTGGTGGCACAGTCGAACAAGACAAGGCAATATCAGATGCCACTCTCCTTGCCATTGGGGCTGATCCTATAGAATAGCTATTCCTCGGGCTTCGGTCTTCCTAAAATTTCCCGTGGTTTAGAGCCTTGCTGTGTTCCGACATATCCCGCCTGCTCTAACTGGTCTAATATACGAGCTGCTCTCGCATAGCCAACTTTAAACCGACGCTGTAAAAATGATGCGCTCGCCTGGCCTGACTCAAATATTGCATTAACCGCATCTTGAAACAAATTATCAGAGTCTTCTGTCTCGCCATGAATTCCCCCACTACTGCGCGGTCGAGAACCTGAGGGATCTTGCTTTGTGATCTCCTCTGTGTAGTCAACCCGTGGTACCTGCTTCCTAATAAAGTCACATAATTGCACAACGTCACGCTCGGTTATAAAAGGTCCCTGAATACGTCGAGGCTTGCCTTGATCTGGAGACAAGAACAACATATCTCCCTTCCCTAACAACTTCTCGGCACCTGGGGTATCTAATATCACCCTAGAATCAACAAGTGATGGAACATTAAAGGCAAGACGTGCTGGAATATTTGCCTTCATGATACCGGTTATGACATTTACTGATGGTCGTTGTGTTGCTAGAATTAGGTGGATTCCTGTTGCACGAGCAAGCTGAGCAATTCTCGTTATTAATTCCTCAGTTTCAGACGGAGCCATAGTCATAAGCTCTGCAAGCTCGTCAATAATAAAGACGATATATGGAATCTGCTCAACCCCAGGTAATTGATTATAGCTCTCAATATGCTTCGCACCAGCTTGAGCAAATAATTTATATCGACTCTCCATCTCGCCAACAGTCCACTTCAAAGCTGATAATATTTCCTTAGAATCAACAATTACCTCGCTTAAAAGATGTGGGATACCATTAAACTGTGTAAATTCAACACGCTTTGGATCAACAAGAATAAGACGAAGCTGTTTTGGCGTTGTCCTAAATAACATTGAAGCGATCCAAGCGTTTAATATGACTGACTTACCAGATCCTGTCGTACCCGCTATCAACATATGTGGCATTGCAGCAATATCAATTAGCTGAGGTTTGCCCGATACATCAAGACCAAGCGGTACAACCGTTGGCTTTGGATTATTCAACATATCGGTAGATCCTATTAATTTCTGTAAAGGCACAATCTGCGATTTCCTGTTTGGAATTTCAATACCGACCAAAGATTTCCCAGGGATTGGCGCCTCTATTCTAATCTGGCCAGTTGGAGCGGCAATTGCAAGTGCAAGGTCGTTTGAAAGAGCGGTAATTTTTGATAATTTTGTTCCCGAGGTAATCTGGAGGCCATATTGCGTAACAGTTGGACCCTTATTAACCTCAACGATCTGTGCTCGCATGCCAAAGCTATCAAGTGTTTTCTCAATCGTAGCTGAATTATGCTTAACATCTCCAAAATCAGCAGCGCCGCCATGAATCTCTGCTAGTAATGAAAGTGGTGGATATTGCCAGGTATCAAAATTGTGTGTTGTTAGTGATTTTATTGAGAAATCTGATGGATTTGGCGATGTTCCGTTAGGCTTCTCAAGTTTTTGACCAACGACAGGCGCAACTGCATCTTTTGCATGAACAGGAATCTGAGTCTTTTGCTCAAGATAATCAATTTCCTTAACTCTTACCGTGTCTGATCTTGATTCTTTCTTTCCAAGTTTTGAACCCAGAGGTTCAAAAACACTCTCTTGAAGCCCTTTCCAAATCTTTTTAACAACTGACAGCATAATTACCAAAAATTCATCTAGCGACGTGTTAAGAAATATGATGACCCCTACCACAAATGTCACAAGTAAAACAAGCAAGGCCCCAATTAACGAAAAGTCTGTTTGTAAATTATCAAATATAAATTGTCCATACTTCCCCGCTCTTAAGAAACCAAGTAGTGCTATGAAAATAAAGCTCAAGCCAACCGTAACATGAAATTTAATAAGTTTTAGTTTTGGAGAGTTGAAAAAGTGCGTAGCCAAAAGAATCATAATTGCTGGAAACAAAAGTGAAACTGGTCCAAAACTCTCAATAATTCTGTTATTGATCGCAATTAGCTGCTCACCAGATTGCATAAACGATAACAAGCACAAGAGTCCGAAAGACAAGATTAATAATCCTAAGACCGTAAAAAACGTACGTCGATTTATCTTGAATTTGAACTTAAGAAGTGGGATTTTGAATTTAAAGTGAGATTTACGTCTAGCCATAGTATCTACTCATTGTAGCAGGCTAGAAACGATTGTCAAAGCGATAGAAAAAAATAGGAATTTGAGAAGGAAATTGAGTTATTCAACTTTTCTGACCAATGCAAGACTAATTTTGCCCGATCGTGGATCAACTTCTGCGATTTTCACAACAACCTTATCGCCTTCATTGACTATATCAGTGACCTCTTTCACAAATCCTTGCGCCATTCGAGAAATATGAAGTAAACCCTCCTTACCCGGTAAGATCTCAACGACCGCACCAAATGGGAGCACTTTAATAACATCGCCAGTGTATTCTTCATCAATTTGCATTACCCGATATACATTTTGAACCATTGCCTTAGCCTCTGAAACAGCCTCGCGGCTGGTGCCTGATATACTCACTTTACCGTCGTCTGTTATATTGATCTCAGCTCCAGTTTGGGCAGTAATTGCTCGAATATTTTTTCCTCCTGGTCCAATAATTTCACCAATTTTTTCCTCAGGTGGAATTAATATCTCAACAAGAGGCGCATATTGTGATGTTTCTGGCCGTGACTTTGGAAGCGCTGCGTCCATAACGTCTAGAATTTCTAGTCTTCCTTTTTTAGACTGAGCAAATACATCACGTATCATCTGCATGGTTAGACCCTTATTTTTCACATCAAGTTGAATTGCGGTGACGCCCTCTCGAGTTCCTGCGATTTTGAAGTCCATCTCTCCACCAAAATCCTCAAGTCCAACAATGTCTGACATAATATGATACTTTTCATCTGATTCAGTAATAATGCCAAGGGCCAATCCTGCAACTGAGGCCTTAATTGGAACACCCGCATCCATAAGTGATAGCGACGAACCAGAGACCGATCCCATTGATGATGATCCATTCTCAGACAAGATCTCAGAAACCACTCGAATTGCATAAGGGAATGATTCACTATCAGGTAACACTGGCTCAATTGCCTTCTCGGCAAGTGCTCCATGCCCAATAGCTCGTCGTGATGGGCCAAATAACCGTCCTGTTTGACCATATGAATATGGTGCATCACTGTAGTGATGCATATATCCCTTGGTCTCCTTGCCCTCAGGGCCTTCAATTAACTGTTCTAAACTCAATGCACCAAGCGTTGTGATTGACAATACCTGTGTTTCACCTCTCTGGAAAAGTGCCGATCCATGTGTTCGTGGTAAAACTGGTGCTTCGGCAGTTACTGGTCGCACTTCATCCATTGCTCTTCCATCAATACGCTTGCCAGTTGCTAAAACAACTTTTCTGACCTGTTTATCCATAAGCGAGTTGATCAAGTTGTTGATAAGTTTTTTATCGTAGCTCTCTTCATAAAATGAAACAATCTCAGCTATTGCAGATTCAACCTCACCCTGCTCATCGCCTTTGTGACGGGCTTTCTGTTGAGTAAGCTTCGCAATTGATTCGCCAAACTTCTTTTCGATCTCAGCTGTTAACTCATCATGTTTTGTATCCTCAATAACGGTCATCTTGACTGCGTCGATCTTTTTACTGACACTATCGATGAATTCAATAACTTTCTTATTCTCCTCAAGCGCTTTCTCAATTCCTGCGATAATAACGTCATCTGAGACAATATTTGCCCCAGTCTCGATCATGACAACTTTTTGAGATGTTGAGGTCACAACAAGATCAAGAGCTGAATCTTTTTGTTGATCTTCGCTTGGATTGATAATAAATTCATTATTGGCATTTAGACCAATACGAGTTGTTGCTATTGTGTTGTAAGCTGGAAGTCTTGAGAACGCAACGGCTGCTGATGCACCAAGTGCAGCTACTATGTCGGGTGAGTGCTCACCGTCATATGAAAGAAGTGTTGCAATGATCTGAATATCGTTTCGCATTGATTTTGGCAGGAGTGGTCGGATTCCCCGATCAATAAGTCGAGAGACTAAAACTGCCTCGTCAGATGGTCGTCCTTCACGCTTTACCCATCTAGATCCTTTAATAATGCCTCCAGCATATAATTTTTCCTGATAATCAACGCTTAACGGGAGATAGTCAAGCTCACTTCTGGAGTCACCAACAACGAGTGTTACCAGCACACACGTGTCACCATGTCTTGCAAACACTGATACATCAGCGTGCGGTGCTAGTTTTCCAGTTTGGAAGGTTAGTTTTGAACCGTTAAGGTCAATTGATTCTTCAAATTGCTTCATACCAACATTAGTATACCCGATATTACTTCTTCAATCCGAGTCGTTTTATCAACTCTTTGTAGCGAGCTTCGTCTTTACTAGATAAATAATTAAGGATACGTCTTCTTTTTGAGATAATTTTCAAGAGACCACGTCGTGAGTGATTATCTTTTGGATTCAGCTCCAAATGCTTGGCTAGATTTAATATTTTATGAGTTGCAAGTGCGATTTGAACTTCGGGCGATCCAGTATCACCTGATTTGAGTGCGAATTCTGTAATAATGTTTTGCTTACCAGCATCAGCTAATTCTCCGGTTTCAGTAGATTGATCTACTATCTTTCTTGTCTTTTTTGGAGCATCCTCGACGACTGGAGCCTCGACCTTAACGTCTTTTTCCTTAAGATCGGCTTTTTTTGCCTTTGCAGGTTTTGTCATCACTTCTTTTTTTGTTTTTGTTGCTGTTTTTGCCATACGAAATGAGATTATACTTGAGAGAGAATAGTATTGCAATATTCACATGTATTTACTGGTCATACTCATGCACAATATGATCTTTTTACAAAACCTACTATTGGGGTTATACTTCAATTAATGAATACTGTTAAATTCTTCGGCTACGGACGATATTCAAATAAAGAGTGGGTGAAAAGAGTTATTGGTCACGAGCCATTAAGCGGACAACCGGCCGTTATTGAGGGGTATAACCTAGCAGTTCAGGTGCTTGATCAACTTCCAGATGACATCCGCGAAGTCATGAGAGATATTTGGGGAGATAATTTCCGTGCATTCACAATCAAAAAGGGTCCAGGTATTGTCTCAGGCATTCTTTGGGAACTATCCGAAGAGGATATGATGAGAATTAAGGAAAGTGAGTTTACTGGCAAATGGAGAGAAGTCATATCAGAGACTGTCAAAACTTCAGATGGAAATTCTTTTCAGGCGGTTACAGAACGAGTATATGAAAATCAGCCAGTAAAAGAGATTACAGATGGGATGGACTATAAAAGAATC
>CAYNEP010000060.1:0-5711 GCA_964396255.1 uncultured Gammaproteobacteria bacterium
AACATAGTTGAGAATATTAGTATGAATCCCATAAAGCTACTCACTATAGATGTAGAAGCAATAATGAGTAGCATTTTAACTCGAGTTGTTTTGCATCGTATGCTAAGTCCCACAGCAATGAGCATGTTGAGTAGAAGAATAAATTGGAATTCCATAAGCCAATTTAAGGGCTTGATAGCAAAGTAACTAACTATAAAGATTAGGACATTTAATATTCCAAATGGAATAAAGTAGAAAAGAGCAGTATTTTTTTGGAGTTTAGATTTCATGCAGATTGGCGGGTTTTACAATTTATTCGATATCCTTTCGTATTTGTCGATTGTCTCTTCATCGACAGGAGCTAGTTGTCCATATGTTGCCTCGGCATAAATCTTTGGTATAAATGACTTTATGATTGTGTCAAAAACATCATAGACATCATGGTAGTAGCTATAAGAGAATATAATACTGTGTGACTTTTGATCTTGCAGGGCATAGTACATTGCGTTATTGTTACTGGTCTTATACATCAAAAATGTGCCTGCTGGAGCTTGTAAA
Organism: uncultured Gammaproteobacteria bacterium; assembly: GCA_964396255.1. Classification (GTDB taxonomy): domain Bacteria; phylum Patescibacteriota; class Microgenomatia; order UBA1406; family HO2-37-13b; genus 2-01-FULL-39-19. The sequence goes on from CAYNEP010000060.1 coordinate 538, forward strand.
TCCTCAAGTCGAGTTGCTTTATAGGGGCCAAGTTCATATTCATCTGTAATTGTAATTGTCTGGCCGACATTTGCTTTAAGCATATTTTCAAACATTGGTAATAAATACCTATTTGGTTCGTTTGGGTTGTTTTCTTGGGGGACTTTTCTGTAGATTATGCCTATTGCCAAACCCCACATCCTATCGGTGTTTGTTGGGTCAAAGTAGCCTCCCGATATCCACTCGCCCTCAGCATTACTTGGCGTATTGTTGTATGGCCATCCGTCAAAGCATCCTTCACAGTAGGGGCCGTTAAATGGGAACTGAAACGAATAGCGAATGGTAGGATTCTTGTGCGCAACGGTATTTTTTGTAACCCATTGAATTTCATTTTTGTTTTTAGGAGCTTTTGGAGAATAGATTGAGATATTAGGCTTGAGAAACCTGCGGTAAAAACTCTCATTTTGAAATTTGATGATTTCAATGCTTTCAACTTTTGGGTTGTTAGATTTTACATAGATCGGCTCTTGGTATCCTTCACCTTCATTTAATGTTTGTGGTAGTGGTATTGCTATGTTTTTGTTGATACCTTCTTGTAATAACTTAAAGAGCGACAAGACGATTATTATTCCCACTACAATTAAGGGCAATGGTAGTTTTCTTTTTTTATTTAACCTTTGCTTAATCTTTTTAGGCATAGTAATTTTTACTATACAATAAATACATTAAATTTATTATGTATCATTGTTGTAATGAGAATAGGAGGTGATTATATATGAAAGGATTTATGAATTTTATAAGGGAGCAGGGTGTTGTTGGGCTTGCAGTCGGATTTATTTTGGGTGGATCGGTTTCAAAGGTGGTCTCCTCACTTGTTAAAGACATTATAAGCCCACTACTTGGAATTGTTCTTGGTGCTGCAGGGGATTTGTCAGATATGTCACTCAAAATTGGTTCGGTTAAGATAATGTGGGGAAGCTTTGCAAGCGTAACAATTGATTTTATTGTCATTGCCATTGTTGTGTATTATGGCGTTCGACTGTTAAAGCTTGATAAGCTTGACAAGAAGAAGGAATAATTATCTCAATTCTGGTTGCCATTGTCTAAACACCTCGACGGATGTTCTTGGCTGGAGAGGGAGTGTTGGAAATGCCTTGAGAAGTGCAAGGGGGGAATCTGCAGCAGAAACTCTTTCAATAAAAGGAACGTAGGCTGACATTCTTACATAGCCAAATCTATCCATAAGTTGTCCCCACAATGAATTTCCTGAGAATGACATATAGGGCACTGAATCCGGAAAACTATCACTAAATCCCTGTGGGACCATCGCCCGCATGTTTGCTGTAAATTCTGGTGGGAACGACTCTCTATATGCTGGAAGTGTGTAAAGCCACGATCCACCAACAACATCTTGCGCTTCGGGGTGGTTTGCCGAAGCTCTTAAAACCGCTTGTTTGGCGGCTAATCTGCGCGCTTGAGTAAACTCACTATGAAGTCCACTTTTAGCACCTCTCTGGTCACGAAGATAATGAATACGAATAGTGCTTCTGCCCTCGTTGAGAAGATTATTTGGATGATAATCACAACCAAAGTAAACCCCACTCAAAGGGCCTTTTGAATAATCAAAAGTTTCATATACGCTATGCTTTTGTTGTAAGTATGCTTTGTAGAATATATGAGATCTTGATGATGGTTCTGAACTCATCATAACTGCAACAACCGCATCCCACAGTTCCTCAGTTCTTGCATCAAGCTTGCTTCCGATGAGTCTTCGATAGAGAGCAGTGTTGAACAGCAATGCTCGTTCATAATCATCGTCAGTAACAGCTGCCCACTTTAGAGCGAACTGGATTTGAGCATCAAAATATTCAAACGGATACTCTATTGGATTGGCTTGGCGTTCTTTCAAAGGCGTTTCGCTCATGGTCTTATAGTATACTCAAGATACGTCCAAGTATCAATATTATAGGTTTAGCTCATTAACAGATAGTTTGTTGAAGCAGTGTGAAGTCATCATTATTATGATATTCAATCTATCTCAATATTTGAGAAATACATCATATTGTTATATACTATAAGTCATGTCTGAAATACTTTTACCACCAAGACCGTCAATGGTTGCTGTTCAGGGAGAGGCATATGATACAAGTGATTTTTTTAACTTTCATATTAGAACAAGAGTTGACCGAGGGTGGAGTTTTAACTGGGGAGATCCAGAGTTGTGGAGATTTAAGGATCAATTGTTTGATCCCTCAGGAAGGGTTCTTGACGTGGGCATTCATGATGCAAGGTTAAGTATGATGTTTGCCCTTTCGGGTATGTCAGTTGATGGGATTGATAGGGATGAAGATTTTGTTGGGGTAGTAAATGCGGTTGGACATGATTATGCAATTCCACTTCAAGCATCTTATGGTGACATAAATTGCATAGATCTTCCTCGAGATACCTATTCACTAGCCTTGCTAGGTCATACATTTATTCACTATCCAAGCAAAGCAGACGCATATGAGACTCTTGACAAAGTATTTGATGCGCTCAGCCCAGGTGGACATCTCTGGATTCGTGCCGCTGGGAAAGAAGATGATACGTTTGCGAATTTAAAGCAACGAGGAACCTTGCTCGATGACGACGTTATTGAATATCCATGTAATTGCTCAGGTGAACTTGTTATGGATGAAAAGCATTTATTTTTTGATCAAACTGAACTATTGCGATGGGCGCACTTAAGAGGAATGAGAATCGTGCATAGTCAAGTGGTTCCAAGAAGACATACAGCAAATATTATGTATGGCGAAGATGACCCACACAATGGTTGGGATATTCCAACAAGAGGCTTTATAACTGTCTTATCTCAAAAGAGAAAATAAGCTTAGCAGGTTATTGAATTCTATTTAGTTAAATATAATTGCTTGGCTTTTAAGTACGCGTTTTTTATTATTGAAGACAAGATGGTAATATCTACATCTGATAATTTTTTAATATGGAGACAGCTACCATTAATTTTATACTTTCCGAGTTTTTCATAAAGCTCGTCACGATCTTCTCTGTCAGTTAATACATACAACGTTAAGCTTTGTTTTCTTGGGGAAAATCCGACAAGTGGCCAGTCACCCTCCTGACTGCTTCGTTCTGATTTATAATGATACAATCCAAATCCAACAATAGCCACTCCCCACATAACTCCCTTTTGTCCTGTACTTTTCTCAAATAGATCAAGAAGCGTTAGGCTATCACGTCGTTTTGTTTCAGGTTCGATAGTTTTTATAAAATCTCTCGGGTCTTGAGATGTTGGTTTGGTTTTTACATCCGCCATAATCGTATTATAGTATTTATCAATTACGAGAGTATAATCAAAACTATATGGAAACTGGCAATGGCGATCCAGCTCTATCTCAAGAAGCAAGACGACCTCAAGAAAGAATACCAAGAGAGGTAGTTAACAATGTACTTGCTGCAATAGGCAATAGCGAAGCTAAGGCTCTGGCTTTGCTATTAATGCAACCGGGCAGTGTCTATACTAGTTCTGACGTTGCCAATGGTCTCATTGCCAAGCAACATCAAGGACAGGGATGGCCAATATCACCGGGTACGACAAAGGATTATTTTCGGCTGACTTTTGAGCCTATTGGTTTAGTTGCCACAGAAATTACAGGCAACTGGAGAAGTGTCGGATATCAAAAGACACCACTTGGAGAATCTCTTGGCGATGGCGTTGCGGGGTTAATGCTTGAATTTTCAGAAAGGCATTCAGAGTATGGGCTAATTCAACTTATAGGAGCAACGAACTCAACAGCAAAGACAGAGTCAGTTGATATCGGGGGAGAGGAGATTGAATATAAAAAACGATCGGTTGATAGACTTAGACAAATCTACTTCGAACTTCTTACCACTCCGCATAATACCATAACTGTTAGTCAGCTTTTTAAAGCGTTGGGGACAGATAACAATTCTGTTAATAACCACATAAAAAATCTTAAGGATAGCGGAATCATTAATTATGAGGGTAGAGGCTATGGAGAAGCTTGGCTGACATATCAATTTCAGGAGGGACAAACCCCAGAAGGAAGAACTATTCCACATGATGAAAGTTCAGGTAGATACAGAGCAGTTTACGATTTTTTCAAATCTAACTCCGGCACTCATATTTCTGCTGATGAAGTTCTTGAGGCGCTTAAGGTTAAATTTCCTGGTGATGATCCAGGAAAATTATTATATGACATATATGCATATTGCGCAGAATTGGAAGGGCTAGGGGTTCTTCGGGATACGAGTAAATTTACGCGAGAGCTTGGCTCCCGGATATCATTAAAGCCAGAGGCATATGATACTGTTTATGAATTAGTAGATCTGCTTGAGCGCATTCAAGATGCAGATCCCGAAACTCTTGCTCAGGGACAGAGATTTGGAAAAGAAATTCTTGCAGATCCAAATCGTGTAACAAAACTTATGGAAAAGGCAAGGAGGTTATCGCCAGGAGCAAATAAGACTTCAAGAAGTGAGGTGAGTGTTGTTATAACTGGTATAGTTAGCCAGAACCCAGGTGCAAGAACAGCTGATATTGTAAGTAAACTTAGAGATCTGGGATATAATTTCACATTACCAACGGTTACTCAATATATGAAGAGAATGAAAGATGAGGGAATGGTAACGAGTGCGCCATATAAGGGAAAACAGAATTTATGGTATATAGATGATGGTTCTGATGTAAATTAAACCAAACACAATACATGGTATATCTTGTTAGTAAAACAAGGGTTTATGGCCATGTTATCTAAAAGAAGGCGGTGAATGATAACTTTCTCTAAACTGTGACCAATACTTTTTATTTGTTCTGAGCAATTATCTTTATCTGACTTAATTCGTGGAAGCCGTATTTGCCATGCTCTCTCCCAAATCCAGAATTTTTATATCCACCAAATGGGTTAAAAGGCATAATATAGCTGGTGCCGTTGACGCTTACCATTCCGCTTTCAAGCGCATGTGAGACTCTCTGTATGATATCTTTGTCTTGAGTATAGAGATATGACCCCAAGCCATATGACGTGTTGTTAGCTAATGCTATCGCCTCTGCCTCTGTTTTGAATGTGACGATTGGGAGAACTGGTCCGAAAACCTCCTCGCTCCAAACAAGCATGTCAGGGGTAACATTTCTCAAAATCGTTGGTTGGTAGAATGCCCCACCCATCTCTTTCTCA
>CAYNEP010000061.1:0-5596 GCA_964396255.1 uncultured Gammaproteobacteria bacterium
GCCAGTAACTGACATATTTGTTTCGTCTGGCACATGGACTAAGAGACCATTATTGCTAGAGGCTAATATCATGGGAATCGGAGCTGGTGGTGGTGGCGGCTCTGGCCGAAAAGGAGCCGCTGGTTCTGTAAGATGCGCTGGTGGCGGTGGTCAAGGTGGTTGTTATGTAGAAAGAGTTATTAGATCTACAATGATGGGATCAACTGAGACTGTCACAGTAGCAACTGGCGGAAACGGAGGATCGTCTCAAACAACAAACTCCAATGGAAACTCAGGATCTGCAGCTGGTGATTGTACATTTGGATCATTAATGAAATTGCGTGGAGCCTCGGGTGGAACTGGTGGATCTTCAACTTCAGGATCAGGCGGATCATCAAATGGAACTGGATTTATTTCTGGAGCAGCTGGTGCAAGTGCCAATACAACTGGCTCGCAAGGCGGCGCTGGGGTCTCTGGACCTATTAATTCTGGCGGCGGTGGCACCGGCGGTGGAATTACATCTGGTAACTCTGAAACCAATGGAAGCGCTGGCGGCAATGGCGGAACAACTATTTATAGTGCTGCCGGTGGAGCTGGCGGAACTGCTGGTGGTGGATATGTTGGTGGCGATGGAACATCTCAATCAGTAACATTCCCAAACGGTTTTGCTGGTGGCGGCGGTGGCGGCGGCGGAAGATCTAGAGGCACAGCTGGCACTGCAGGATCAGGTGGAGCTGGTGGTTTCCCGGGCGGCGGCGGGGGTTCCGGTGGGGCGGCTCTTGATGCAACATCTGACTCTGGTCCTGGCGGTAATGGTGCTGATGGTGCTTTTTACGTAGTTAACTACTTTAATTAATGAGGATTACATGAAGAAAATAGCAATGATTAAAAACAATGTAGTTGAAAACCTAATTAAATGGGACGGTGTTAGTCACTGGGTTCCGGGCGATGAATGGACTTTGGTCGATGTTACAGAAGCTAATTATCCTATCGGAGTTGGCTATTTATATAACCCAATGCTTGAACCTTCGTTCATTGCACCACAAGAGGAGCAACCAAGTGAGTAAAGAAAAGAACTCAAACACAATATTTAAAGAGATAGCAGATAAGATCGTAAAAGATATGAATGCTAAAAAACCAGCACCTCAAGCACAACCAAAGCCAAAAGCTAAGTAATGAATGAAGTGGAATGTAGTTTTAAAAAAGGCTTATAACGACGATGGCAGTCTTTTCTTCCCAGAAAAACTCACTCACGAATTTCTCGAGCAAACTAAACGCACGATGGGTTCGTATTTGTTCGCCAATCAATATCTCAATGAGATTATTCCTGCTGAACTTCAGACGTTTAAAAAACACTGGTTCAAGTATTACGACTATATTCCCAAAGAAGCTTACAACTTTGTTTTTATCGATCCTGCATTATCTGAGGCAGACACTTCTGATTATACTGGTGTTGTTGTTGTGGCTGTGGACCATCAAAAAGACTGGTATATTCGCCACGCAAAAAGAATGCGAGTCTCTCCAACACAGTTGGTGGATCTGGTGTTTCGGCTCAATCAACAATTTAAACCAATGTGTATCGGCATTGAAGAAGTGGCCTATCAAAAAGCGCTATTATATTTCTTGGACGAAGAGATGCGCCGAAGAAATGTTATATTGCCAATCAAAGGTGTTAGGCCACCTACAGATAAATCAAAGCAAACAAAAATCCTTTCACTCGTACCGCGTTTCGAGTGGGGTCATATCTATATGTCTCAGGGTCTTACTGATCTTGAGCTTGAGCTTATGCAGTTTCCTCGTGGGGCTCATGATGACCTCATCGACGCATTAGCAAGTATGGAGATGATCGCTTATCCTCCAGATAAAGAGGATGAGTGGAAAGTGAAACCAGCGCCAGGATCGCCAAGATACGAGCAATGGTACATTCACCAATTAAGAAATGGAAAGAGCGTCTCAAGAGACGATGATTAAAAATAACCAAACCCAAGGAGGGTGTTTATGGCAGAAAATGAATTTAAAAAAAGTGAGGCTTTAGGCAAAATTAAAACAATGCCTAAGGTAGAAGAAAAACAAGTTGTTGAGTTTGAAAAAGAGAAAGTAATTGAAACACCGGATGAGTTTCGAATTGCTCTCGGCAACGCTCAAATGGACGATGTTGAGTACATCGAAGTATCAGAGAAGTTGTTTAAGCACTTGTTAAAAAATCATAAATCTAAATTTCTAACTTACGGTGATCCAGGGATCAAAGTCTACGCCGTAGGAACACGCGATAAATATGAAGCTGAGCAAGACATGAGTGCTGATCAGTTTTATGAACACACAACGCGTGAGAAGATGAATGTTGTGGGTTGAGTTAATAGCAATCGCATTGCTGTTCATATTAAATTTAATCCAGTTCTTCTTTTGGTCGAGGAAAGTTTCCGAGCTTATTGACAAGCTAATGTGTCGTAATTACGCTGAATACGTTCAGACTCAAAGTTTGAAAGAGCCGGTTCCTGACAAGATAGTTTTGCCAACGATTGACGAAACTGAAGAACAAGATATTCTTAACGAGCTCAACGGGATGTTGCCAAGATGAGTATATTCGAACAAATTGCCTCTAAAATATTGGGTGATAAGAGTAAGCAAGACGCTGAAAACTTAGAACCACTTAACGACATTAACGAACAAACTCTTGAAGAGAGAAAACTTGTTGAACACGTTAAGCAAAAAATTGATCAAGTAAGACAATCAAACTCACGAATTGCAATTGAAGGTATATACCTCACCAATGTAGCCTATCTTATGGGGTTTGATGGTGTTTACTACGACACTACTTACAGGCAATTTAAGAATATTGATCCTAAACGAAAGCTAACTCGCAATCGGTTCAAGGTTAATAAGATTCTGCCAACCGTACAGAATCGACTAGCTCGCTTGGCTCAATCACCACCTCGGTTTGACGTTAGACCTAACTCTAACTCAGCAGAGGATAAAGATTGTGCTCGTTTGGGATTAGAAATCATCGAGAACATCTTCGATAAACAAAGATTTACAGAAAAACGTCAAGACATGTTGATGGCTGCTATGCAGGGCGGTCACTCTTATATACAGGTACTATGGGATCCAACTCTAGGTAAACCTATGATTGATCCAGAAACTGGAAAGTTATCAGGTTATGAGGGTGATATCAGGCTTGAAGTCCTCAACTGTCTTGAAGTCTTCCCCGATCCATTGGCTAAATCATTAGATGATGCTCAGTGGATTATTAAAGCAAGGGTTAGAAAGCTTGATTATTTTAAAGCAAGATACCCAGAGCGTGGAGCTGCCGTAAAAGAAGAAGGAACATGGCTTTTATCTTCTTTGTACGACATGAAAAGCAATGCCTTAACAAGTGTTGGTATTGTTGGCGCTCAAACACAAGATCAAACTAAAAACTCAGCTATTGAGCTGGTTTATTACGAGAAAAGATCTGAAGAGCATCCTAATGGTCGCATGATTGTGACTGCTAGTGGTGTTTTGCTTGAAGATAAAGAGCTACCTATTGGTGAGTTTGATATGGCTAAGTTTGACGACATCATGATTGGTGGTCGTTACAACGCAGAATCAGTCATCACTCACATGAGACCTATTCAAGATCAGTACAACGTCACCAGAACTAAAATGGCTGAGTGGATTCGTAAGCTTTTAGCTGGTAAATACTTAGCAGCAAAAGGCGCTGGTCTTGGACAAGAGGCTATTAATAATGATTCAGGTGAGGTTGTTGAGTACAACCCTGTTCCGAATGCAGGTCCTCCACAGCCAATGCAGATTCCACAGATGCCATCATATGCTTACAAGGATCTTGAGACACAAGATGCTGAGCTTGATTACATTTCTGGTATCAATGAGATTTCTCGAGGTGTATTACCATCAGCTTCTATGCCAGCCGCTGGTATGGAGTTTTTGCAAGAGCAAGATCAGACTAGAATTGGTGTACAAACATCAAGAAATGAGTCTGGATTTGCAAGAGTTGGTCAATTTATTCTGAAATACGTTGGCAAATACTATGAAATGCCAAGAGTACTTAAAATTGCAGGTGATGGCTTAGGCTATACAGTAAAAGAGTTCGTTGGAAAGGACTTAAATGATAACTATGATGTTATTGTTGTTCCTGGTTCTACTATTCCTCAGTCAAAAGTACTAAGAAACAAAGAAATATTAGATCGCTTTCAACTTGGTTTATTGGGTGATCCTCAAGATCCAAAACTTAGAGCAAAAGTTCTTAAAATGTCTGAATTTGGTGACTCTGCAGATATGTGGAAGAAACAAGCATTAGACGATGCTCAATGTAAGAAAGTTATTAAAATGATCGAAGATAATGACATTGAAGGTGTTATGAAATCGATCAATGAGTTTGATAATCAAGCATATCATTTAGAATTAATGAATGAGTACAGACTAGGAGACAAGTTTGACAAGCTTGATGATGATCAGAAGAAGTTCTTTATGTGGGTGATGGAGTGGAGACTTCAAACCATGGTTAACTTGCAAAATCCTCAGATCCCTCAGCAACAAATGATGGCTCAGCAGATGGTTGATGGAATGCACAAGATGATGGCTAATGGCCAAATGCTTGGCTCTCCTGGTAACCCAATGCAAACAGAATCACCACAAGATCAAATGGCAGGGGCAGGACCGGCAATGCCACCACCACAAGCAGAAGCAGTACCAAATAGCAATCAAGCGCCACCACAAGGAGTGTAGGTCGTGAAATTAGATATTATGAAAGAAGCGTTAATGAAGAAAATGAAATCATACGGTGGCGAAGCCAAAGAGGGCGATGCACTAGTTGATGCAACCGGAGTTAAAAAAGACTCTGACCTTGCTCCAGACTTTAAAAAAGATGGAGAAGAGGGCGAAGACGAGCAAGAAGGTGCTGAATTAGAATTACCAGCTGATGGCGTTGTTATCGAAGGTAAAGAGCACGAAGCTAATGAAGAAGATATGCTTAGACAAATTCTTCAAGCGCTATCTGGTGGCGGAGCTCTTCAAGGACGTGAAGGCTTAAGCTTATCAGAGAGAGCAGGCGTTGGAGCTAAGGGTAAATTAGCTGAGATGGACGCTCTTAAGAAAAAGTAATTACAAAACAATCGGCAATGACGCTGGTTGATTAAAAAATGGAGTTTTAAATGGAACAAGATGTTGTTCAAGACCTTGGTCAGGAAACGACCGAGACTGATCATTCCCACACATCGCAAGACCAAAAGGATAACGAGTCAAGCGATCTAACACCCAGCGAACAGCAAGCGCTAGTAACTGAATTAGAGAAGCTTGAGAAGTTTAAGTTTCAAGGTCAGGAGCTAACAGCAAAAGACCTAGAGAAAATGATTTTGCGTCAAAAAGATTATACTCAAAAGACGCAGAGCTTAGCAGAGGAACGAAAAGCTATCGAGGCTGAAAAGCAAGAAAGAAAGTTTTACGAGAACCTTTACTATGATTTGCAACAAGTTAAGTCTAATCCACAGCTAGTTCAAGAATTCATCAAAGTATATCCTGAAAAGTTTCATGGGTACTTAAAAGAAGTTTTGAATTCACAGCAAACACAAGCGCAAGATCAAACGGCACAGACGAAATACGATATTTATCAAATGTCGCG
>CAYNEP010000062.1:0-5472 GCA_964396255.1 uncultured Gammaproteobacteria bacterium
ACCCGAAAAAAGTATTGCACGCAACGCAAAAAATTCTTCGAGGTATTGCTGATACTGCCTATGGTCAGGCATATGACGTTACGCTTGAAAGATTGAGAAGTGAATGGATTGAGGATGATGTTATTACGTTACATAAAGCAAAAACCGCTATTTACACTTACGAGAATCCACTTGTCGTTGGAGCACTTTTGGGTGGGGTTGAAGATGAATCTGTATATGACATTATCCATCGATATTCGATGAGTGGTGGTGTTGCTTTCCAAATCCAAGATGATATTTTAGGAATTTTTGGAGATCCAAAAAAAACAGGCAAATCAGCTAATTCTGATCTACTTCAAGGTAAATGTACATTGCTTATGTTAAAAACTTTTCAAGACGGCTCACCAGAGGATGTTGCGATGCTTGAGAGAGTATGGGGGAAGCGAAGTGGTAGTAATGATGATATTGAGAATGCAAAGTTGGCAATTGAGCGCTCAGGCGCTCGTGAATACTCAAGACAAATAGCAATAAGATATGCAAAAGAAGCTGAAGCTATTGCCCTTGAATTAAGAGATAAGGATGTTAATCAGTCGGCAGTTGACTATATTTGTGGTATTGCATCTTACATGGTATCGCGACAAGTTTAAGTTTTTTTCTTACAAAATCTCCCAGTTCGTTGATGTTTGGTAGGTTCTGTGCTACAATTTAGTCCATTATGACAGTAATAAAGAGTGAATTTTTTCTAGCATTAAATCAAGTTGCAACAGAGCGTGGCATTTCAATTGACGATGTATTAACGTCAATTCAAGAAGCTGTTTTGGCTGCGTATAAAAAAGACTACGGCGATGATGAAGAAGCAGAATTTGAGGCTAAGATCAATAAAGACACAGGTGAGACTCATGTTTTTAAAAATGGTAAGGATATTACTCCTCCAGGATTTGGAAGAATCGCAGCGCAAACAGCTCGTCAGGTTATCCTACAAAAGATCAGAGAAGCTGAGAAGCGAGAGATAGTGAAGCACTTTACTGCTCAAGTTGGAACAATTGTGAAAGGACGAGTAATTCGTTTTGATCCTAAAAATGTTCATTTTGACATTGGTAAGGCCGAGGGGGTGCTTCCAGCATCAGACAGAATTAGAAGCGAAGATTATTCTGTTAATAGAGCATACACTCTCTATATTCTAAAAATTGAAGAGGATGACTATGCAAATTCGCGCATTGTTCTTTCTCGAACTAATCCAAAGCTTGTTGAGAAGTTATTTGAAAAAGAAGTACCTGAGATAGCATCGGGAACTGTGAAGGTTCATGCGGTGGTACGCGAACCTGGCGAGCGTGCAAAAATAGCGGTATTTTCAGATCAGGCTGCAGTTGATCCAGTCGGAGCATGTGTTGGGCAGAAAGGAATTCGTGTTAAGGCTGTTAATGACGAATTGGGAAGTGACGAGAAGATTGATATTATTCAATATAATGCCGATGATGAGTTCTTTGTTAGAGAGGCGCTGTCTCCAGCAAAAGTTGAGACAATTGAGCTCGATCGTGAAAAAAAGGTGGCCAAGGTATTTGTTACGCAAGAACAAGCACCATTAGCAATAGGTCGAGGTGGAGTTAATGTAAATTTAGCTGGTCTTCTTACTGGATATGAGATTGATGTTGTGCAAATTGAAAGTGAGACTAAGGTTCATGAAGAGGTATCTGATGATAAGGAGAAAGTCGATGAGTCTGTTGAAGTTCAAGCAGAGGAAACAACAGAAGCAGCTGATCAAGGAGAATCAAACGATGCTAAAGACGAAGAAGTGGACCTTCCTGAGACAAAAGCTGAGACGCCTAATGAAGATAAGGCAGCGCAGAGTTAATAGCTGCACTCTTCACTCGCAAATAATATGAAAAAAGAAGTTCGAAGTCCAGTTGTAGTCGTATTAGGTCATGTTGACCATGGCAAGACAACACTATTAGATTTTATTCGAAAGTCAAATGTCGCAAGCCGTGAAGAGGGTGCAATAACACAGAAAATTGGAGCATATGAAGTTGAAACATCAGTTGTTGGATATCCAGTATCGACAATAACGTTTATTGACACTCCAGGACATGAGGCGTTTACAAAAATTCGGTCTCGTGGTGCAACAATTGCTGACATTGCCATATTGCTTATCGATGGTGTTGAGTCAACAAAGCCGCAAACTATTGAATCAATAGAAATCATCAGAAAGATTGGTCTTCCATATATTGTTGCAGTAAACAAAATAGATCTTCCAGGATTTGATCTTAATCGCGTTAAGAAAGATCTGCTTAAATATCAAGTGCTTACCGAAGGGTTTGGAGGAGATACTGCTGTTGTTGGAATTTCTGCAAAAAATGGAGACAATGTTAAGGATCTACTTGAAGCTATATTATTTATTTGGTCAGAGCAACCTAACAAATACGACGAAGATGGCGAACTTGAGGCCTATGTTATAGAAGCGAATAAATCAAAAGCAGGCATTGCAGTCTCCGTCATAATTAAAAACGGCTCTTTATCTGTTGGTCAAACGGTCTTTAGCGATGAGCATGAGGCAAAAATTAAGTCGCTTATTGATGATATGGGCAAGCGCATTGATATTGTAACTCCTTCTAAACCCTTTGTATTACTTGGGTTTACAGAGAGTCCAGTTGTAGGCGCAAAACTATCAGTAAAAAAGAGCGATCCTTCGGTTGCTACAGCTGACAAAAAGCCATCAATCGTTAGAGATTTTTTCAAGAATGTTGATGAGAAAAAGAAGTTAAAAGTCATTATCAAGGCAGATAATCATGGTTCACTGGAAGCAATCGTTGATACTCTCTCGGCTCAGGAATCTATGGATGTTGAATTGGCTGCAATTGGTGAGGTAACTAAGTCTGATATTTTTCAAGCAAAAGTAACGGGTGCGATTGTTGTAAATTTTAATCAGAATATTGGACGAGACGTTGTTCAGATAGCTAAAGATGAAAAGGTACTGATAAGGACCTATAGTTTAATATATAAGCTCATTGAAGAAATCGAAGATGTGCTTTCTTATTTCCAAGAAAAGGATGAAAAATCGGCTCGCTTTAAGGGTCAGGCAAAGATTATTGCTAATTTTTTAATTGACGCACAGGCCATAGCTGGAATTACAATTCAGACTGGCAAAATAGCAGCTGGAGACGAAATTGAGCTCATTAGAGGAGAAAATGTGATAGGAACTTCCGTCGTTGCCTCCCTGAGGCAGAAGACAAAAACTGTACCAGATCTTAAGAAAGGTCAAGAGGGCGGGATGGTAATAGAGCCCCACCTTGACTTTAAGGTGGGTGATATGATAAAATCTTATAGTATATGATATTAGACAATCAATATCCTCAGATTCTGAAGATATTGGAAGATAAAAAATCATTTGTTATCTGTCTGCCAAAACAAGCATCTGTTGATGGTCAGGCAGCGGCTGCAAGCTTGTATCTTGCCTTAACAAAGGCAGGGAAGCAGGTTTCGCTTGTTTGCGAATCTCAAATTCAAAAAGAAGTTGATATTATTGCGCTTGAAAAGGTAGCAACGGATTTGCAAGCGCAAGGTGGTGACACTCTCACAATGTCTTTTCCTTACCAGGAAGGGGCGGTTGATAAGGTGACATATGATATTGAAGGCGATAGATTCAAGCTTGTGATTCAACCTAAAGCAGGATTTCCAAAACTCGATCCAAAGCAGGTTGCGTTTGGCTATACAGGAGGCAAAATTGATGTTATTGTGACGGTTGAAACAGCACGACTTGATGCGCTTGGTAAGATTTATACCGACAATCAGATTAAATTTAATGGTGTTGATATTATCAATATTGATAGGCGATTTAATAATGCTCAATTTGGGACGATTAATGTTGTTGAAAAACAATCATCCTCAATTTCGGAAGTGGTTATGTCGATAATTACCTATCTCAAAATTGAGATTGATAGGGATGTTGCGACCAATCTTTACACAGGGTTAGTGTATGCGACAAATAACTTTACTTCATATTCAGTAAATGCAGATACGTTCGATATTGCGTCGCGCTTGCTTCGTGCTGGTGCTCAGAAGAAGCCATATGTAAAAAAACAACCCATTGGGCTGCAAAATCAGTTTGGACCAAATACTCAGTCTCAGCAATTTAGCCCACAACCATTTGGCCAGCAGCCAATGAATGTAAATCCAATGGCACAAGCTGAACTAGATCCATATGATGATCCATATTACGACGATTCGGAGGAAGGCGATGATTTTTTGGATGATTATCCACCAATGAACATGTCTCCCACCCCATCAGAGCCAGTTATACAACAACAGCAACAACAGCCGATAGCACAACAGCAGGCACAATCTGTTATGCCAGCACAGGCTCAAGCAGTTCCGCAACCGAGTACACCCTCAGATTGGCTTAAGCCTAAAATCTTCAAGGGCTCCTCTTCATTGGTCTAAGCAAAGCTGTATAATTAATTCACCATGAATGACACTCTCGTGTTGAGCGCTATTTTAATATGTGGCTTTGTTATAGTTATCTTCTTTGTATGGTTTTTATTACGCGATTTGAAAAATAAGTCAGAGCAAAGCTCTGAAATCGTTGAATGGCTCAAGCAAGTGAGTACACGGATGGAATCATCAAATGACAAGATTGATAGAAGGTTAGACGTTACTATGGCTGACTTCAATAAAAGACTAGACAATGCGTCTGTTGTGATTGGGCAGGTGCAGAAATCAATTGGAGAATTTTCAGAGATAGGGAGATCAATGGCCGATATTCAAAATCTTCTAAAGTCTCCAAAGTTACGAGGGGGTATGGGAGAGCATGTCTTATTAACGCTCTTGCAAGAGCTTTTACCACATTCGATGTATAAGGCGCAGTATAGTTTCGCAGATGGTATGAAAGTGGATTTTGTTATAAAGACGCAAAAGGGTCTTATACCCGTTGACGCAAAATTTCCGTCAGAAAATTATCAAAAATATACTACTAGTACTATTGAAGTTGAACAAAAAAAATTTAAACAACTTTTTGTATCTGATGTTAAGCTTCATATAAAAACAATAGGTGAAAAATATGTTAGACCTTCCGAAGGGACGCTTGATTATGCGATTATGTATATTCCCTCTGAATCTGTTTATTATGAGATTATTCAAGAAAGTGTCCTTTACGATTTTAGTCGTCGCAATCGGGTTCTGTTAGTTTCCCCAATGAGTTTTTATGCATACTTGAGAGTTTTGCTAGTTTCTTTTGAAGGTGAGAAGATTGAGGAGCGTGCAAAAGCTATCTTGATAAATCTAAGGTCGTTGCAGAAAGATTATGAACAAACAAATAAGGCAATGGCCCTCCTGCAAAAACATATGACTAATGCTTATAATCAACTAGCATTGGTCACGAGAGGTTTTTTGAACTTTGGACAAAAGCTCGATTCGACAAGGCTTCTTGAAGATAAGCAAGAAACTTTACCAATGTAATCTCTTGACAGTAAACGAACGTTCACTTATTATACATGCATGACT